>NZ_AKIS01000116.1:0-82870 GCF_000277005.1 Pontibacter sp. BAB1700
GTCCTGCGATGGGTAAGACGGCATTCGTGCTTTCCTGCCTGCGCAACGCAGCAGTTGACTTCAAAAAAGGTGTGGCGATATTCTCACTCGAGATGTCCTCGCTGCAGCTGGTGAATCGTCTGATCTCTTCAGAAGCTGAACTCGATTCAGAGAAGATCAAAAAAGGCAGTCTGGAAGATTACGAATGGGCACAGCTCAACCATAAGATTTCGAAACTGACCGAAGCGCCGATCTTTATTGACGATACGCCAGGCCTTTCCATCCGTGAGCTTCGCACCAAGTGCCGCCGACTCAAGGCGCAGTACGACATCCAGATGGTAATCATTGACTACCTGCAGCTGATGAGCGGCAACGCCGAAGGCAAAGGTGGGGGTAACCGTGAACAGGAGATCGCTTCCATTTCGCGGGCCATGAAGATGCTGGCCAAGGAATTGAACGTGCCGGTAATTGCCCTCTCGCAGCTAAGCCGTGCCGTGGAAACCCGTGGTGGTGACAAGCGTCCGCAGCTGTCTGACTTGCGTGAATCCGGCTCCATTGAGCAGGACGCCGACATGGTGCTCTTCCTGTACCGTCCGGAATACTACGGCATCACCGAAGACGAAATGGGCAACCCAACCGCCGGGGTAGGCGAGGTAATCATTGCCAAGCACCGTAACGGTTCACTGGAGAACGTACAGCTTAAGTTCATTGGCAAGTATACAAAGTTTACCAACCTCGACTCTGACTTCGGGGGCGATGGTGGTTTCAATGCGCTACCAAACAGTAGCTTTGATACCGAGACGCCGGGCGCCATCCGACTGGGTAGCCGCATGAACGATGGCAGCAACGGTGGAGGTGGATTCCCGGCCTCAGGCTTTGACGAGGAGCCGCCGTTTTAAGGTACATACATAAGACATTTTTGATATTAGGCTAAAGCGTAAGTGTATCAGTATTTTCACCCTAATCACACTTTCAATGTATTCTTTGAGCCGAAAAGATCCTAAGCCAAAGGAAGAAAAGCCGCTGAACCTGAGAGTCAGCGGCTTTTCCATTTTACATCCACACTACTTTCTCTTCCAGCGGCACGATGCGCTTGCCTACTGTGGCAGGTGTGTCCGAATAGCCCAGGTATAGTATGCCCAGCACTACGTCTTCTTCGCGCAACTGCAACAGCTCTTTCATAGGCGGACGGTACGCCATACCACCCGAACCCCAGTAGCTGGCTATACCCAGGGCCGTAGCGCCCAGTAACAGGTTTTGGATGGCGCAGGAAGTAGCGGCAATTTCTTCAAGGGCAGGAATTTTGGGCAGATTGCCGCGCTGCATGTAGGCTACTATTACATGGGAGGCCTTGTCACCCATATACAGCAGTTTGTCATATTTCTCCTGCAGGTATTTCTCCTGTTCGGTGTGCTTCCTATACAGTTCGGCATGGGCCTGGCAGAAGTCCTGTACCTTATCGCCGGCGTATACCTTAAAGCGCCAGGGTTCTGTATGGCCGTGAGTAGGTGCCCAATCCGCCAGCTCCAGCAGTTTTTCCACTTGCTCGTCCGGTATACGCTGTCCGTTCATTTTGCCGGGCTTAGTCGTTCTGCGGTTCCGGATAATGTTACTTATTTCTGAGAATGATGTATGCATATCGGTAAATTGATCTTGTTTGGTATTGCAAAAGTACGGACAACGAAATTAAATGTCGGGATCAGGGTTTACAGGATTTCGTGTAGTGTTAACACACTTTGGCGCTATCACCAGTGGTACTAAAACTAAACTTGCAGAATACGTGTACATAACCGCCAGTTGTACTGCTCTCAACCTAGCAAAAAATCTACTTTAAAATGCTTATTCCTATAACTGGAG
Source organism: Pontibacter sp. BAB1700 (assembly GCF_000277005.1). Classification (NCBI taxonomy): domain Bacteria; kingdom Pseudomonadati; phylum Bacteroidota; class Cytophagia; order Cytophagales; family Hymenobacteraceae; genus Pontibacter; species Pontibacter sp. BAB1700. The sequence continues at coordinate 1,837 of NZ_AKIS01000116.1, forward strand.
CGGTAAAGTATGTGTACAAGATTTACTATCTTTAAGATTATCTTTATTTGTTAGTAGGCTCCTATGGATTTTAATAGACTGTTTAATAGTATACCCGAACCTATTGTGGTGCTTTCACCCGAGTACAAAGTTGTTGCGGCAACAGATGCCTTTCTCGAGAGCAGCCTGCGTACAAGGGATCAGCTAATAGGCTTACATTTCCTGCTGGAAGCATTCCCTGAGAGGGAAAACTCTTACCAGGACAATGCTATAAAAAAAGGCCTGGATCAGGTGCTGCAAACAAAAAAGGCTGTTCGGTTGGGCGCAATGCGTTATGATATTCAAAAGCCTGAGTCCCAAGGAGGTGGATATGAAGTGCGCTTTTGGGAAGTAAACCAGACGCCGATCCTCGACAGTGAAGGCAATGTGGAATACATTATGCAGAAGCCTTTTGATGTGACGGAACGCGAAGTATCACAGGTAGCTTTGCAGAAGAGTGAAGAGAAGTTCAAGGTGATGGCAGAAGCCCTGCCTCAACTGATTTATACCATAGAACCCGGTGGGAAGACCTCTTATTTTAACAAGCGCTGGGAAGAATACACCGGTATAAATCTGGAAACACTATTACAGATCAAATGGGACCAGATGATTCATCCTGATGACCTGGAAAATACGCTGGCCAAATGGGAGACGGCTGCTAAGGAAGGAGCTGAGATGCAGATGGAGTTGCGTATGCGAGACAAAAACGGGACTTATCGCTGGCACCTGTCCCGCTCCATACCTATGAAAGATGCCGACGGCAACATTACCATGTGGATTGGCAGCTCGACCGACATACACGATACTCGAAAACTGGTACAGGAACTGCTGGATTCAAACGAACAGATGGCGCTGCTATCAGACCAGGTGCAGCACGCCTACGAAAAAGCCGAATCAGAGCGCAAAACACTGGAAAGGCTCATCATGGAAGCCCCAGCTATGTTTGTCATTTTGAGAGGGCCGGAGCATCGGTTTGAGCTGATGAATGACAAATACCAGCAACTGTACCCGGGCCGCAACCTAATCGGGATGCCACTAGGAGAGGCACTGCCTGATATCAAGGCACAGGGCTTCACAAAGTTACTCGACAGGGTATACGAGACGGGTGAAACCTACATTGCAGAGGGCGTGCCCATTATTTTGCCAAAGGACGGCACTGATGAGATGGAGGAAAGGTTCTTCAACTTCTCCTACCAGCCCATGTACGAAGCGGGCAAAATTACAGGCATCCTGGCCTTTGGCTACGACATCACCAATGAGATTCTGTTTAAAAGGAAGTTAGAAGACCTCTCGTCACTTTAGTCAGAAGTCCGTTTAAAAATAGTAATTGAGGGACGTTGTGTAGATGGAGGCAGCACGGCTAGATTTTCAGCAACTTAGGATAAAACATATTCTGTATAAGTCGAAGGTGCGTTCGTTTTTGTACGGCGGAACCTTCGATGCAAGCTTTTTTTCCAGTGCAGGGCCGATAGACATTTGGTTCTCTACAGTGGGTAAGATACGGTACGCCCAGGAACCTGAAATTTTACAGCTTATCCGGCTTCATCAGCAAATGAATGAGATCGCGTTGAACCTTTACAAGCTTTATAGTAAGGGACTGATTGAGCAGGCCCACGATGGGCTGAAGGAAGTGGATTTCAGGTCAGATCAGTTTATCCAGATTCTATCAGGCTTAGATGAAAGGCTTCAAAAGGTATAGGTACACATTAAAAGAGGCCGGCAGTTTTAAACTGCCGGCCTCTTTTATATCCTAAAAGCTTATCGAAGTTTCAGATCCACCAGAATCTGCTCGATCTTCTGGCTCAGCTGCCTATTTACAGCATCAAATTCAACCTTAGAAGCCAAAGGCTCATTCACACTGATATAGAACTTGATCTTCGGTTCGGTTCCTGACGGACGAGCAGATATCTTGCTGCCGTCTTCGGTCAGGTATTGCAGTACATTGGAACTCTCCAAATCCAGTCTGGACTCCTCTCCAGTCAACAGATTTTTTCGGGTACTGTGCTTGAAGTCGCTTACCTCTACCACTTTAGAACCGGCAATGGTCTGCGGTGGATTGGCACGCATGTCGGCCATCATTTGCTGTATTTCCTCTGCACCACGCTGTCCTTTTTTGGTGAAGGAAACCAGTTCTTCTTTGTAGAAGCCATGGCGGGTATAGATCTCCACCATCATCTCGAACAGGCTCTGTCCTCTGTCTTTTGCCACAGCGGCCATTTCGGCGATCAGGCGCAAGCCGAAATGGCATCTTTGTCACGCACGAAGTCACCGATCATGTAGCCGTAGCTCTCCTCGCCGCCTCCGATGTACGTTTCCTTGCCTTCCAACTCACGGATCTTCTCAGCGATGTACTTAAAGCCAGTCAGGGTCTCGTACATGGTCACATTATAGCTATCGGCAATGTCCTTGATTAGATCGGTGGTCACGATGGTCTTCACAATGAATTCCTTACCAGTTAGCTTGCCAGCTTTCTGCCATGCCAGCAGGAGGTAGTTCATTAGCAAAGCACCCGTCTGGTTACCGTTCAGGAGCTCAAACTCGCCTTCCAGGTTTCTTACAGCTATACCTACACGGTCAGAGTCGGGGTCAGTAGCCATCACGAGGTCCGCGTCAATTTCTTTGGCTTTGTTCAGTGCCAGGGTCATGGCCTCTTTCTCCTCTGGGTTCGGGTATACTACGGTCGGGAAGTTACCGTCTGGCGTAGCCTGCTCCTCTACTACATGCACGTTGGTGAAGCCAAATCGCTTGAGTACCTCCGGTACCAAAGTTATACCTGTACCGTGTATGGAGGAGAACACAATCTTGAGGTCATGCTGGTTTTTAATAGCATCCTGTGAAATGGAAAGGTTCTGCACCTTGGCCATATAAGCTTCGTCCATTTCTTGGCCCAGCATGTGGATGTTGCTTGATTTTGCCTCCCATTTTACCTCGTCAATCGACGTGATTTTGTTCACCTCCGCGATGATGTTCTTATCGTGTGGGACAGTTACCTGTGCACCGTCGTTCCAGTATACCTTGTAGCCGTTATACTCTTTCGGGTTGTGAGAGGCCGTTACCACCACACCGCTCTGGCAGCCAAGGTGACGGATGGCAAAGGATAGCTCCGGGGTAGGGCGAAGGGCTTCAAACAGGTAAGCCTCAATGTCGTTGGCCGAGAAAATATCAGCGGCGATGCGTGCGAACACATCGGAGTTATTGCGGCAGTCGTGGGCAATGGCCACTTTTACACGCTGACCCGGAAAGTTCTGCTTCAGGTAGTTGCAAAGACCCTGCGTTGCCATACCCAGGGTATAGCGGTTCATGCGGTTGCTGCCCGCGCCCATGATGCCGCGCAGACCACCTGTTCCAAATTCCAGGTCTTTGTAAAAGGCGTCGGCCAGTGCTTCGTGTTCGTTGCGCTCGAGCAGATTGTTTATTTCTGATTTGGTAGCATCGTCGTAGTTGCCGCTCAGCCAGGCGTTTATTTTCTGCTGTATAGCTGGTTCAATCATAGTCTTTTTGGTAATGTATGTTGTTGATGATAATGTCGTTAGTATGTTTAAAGACAACATGGCGCGAGCGTCCTCGCTCGTGATCTGCTATCGTGGGGCCTCTGGCCCAGTTGTAGCTATTGCAACCTGATTTGTTTCATTGCTTCGCCTGTGCGGCGGGCACTCACTTTTTTCCTTGATGAAAAAATCGAGGCCCCTACCCCCACTTGCTGACCGCTCAAACAAAAAATCGTCGGTTGTGCACTTGGCAGGGCTGTTTGCTACGTAGGTTACGTGCGAGTTACTATGCAATGCGTGCCTGTGCTCTGTGTTCTCAGTGGCATGTGCTACTGGCTTATACCTACAAAACCTTTTCTAAGCTTGCGTCCTGCTAGCCTAAAGCTTTGTCCTTATACTTCCAACGCCACAAAAAATCACACCAGCCCTTCGTTTACCGCTTAACGGTTCTGAGAACTGGTGTGATTTGAATATAGCAAAATCGGAGTATCTAACACGGGTTACACCGTGCTATACTTGGCTTGCGGCTTAAAGGTTACCACGTAACGCCTGCTCACGCTCGATGGCCTCGAACAGGGCTTTGAAGTTGCCTTTACCAAACGATTTGGCTCCTTTGCGCTGGATGATTTCGTAGAATACAGTAGGTCTGTCTTCTACAGGTTTCGTGAAGATCTGTAGCAAATAGCCCTCATCATCGCGGTCTACGAGGATGTTCAGCTTACGCAGGTCTTCCATATCTTCGTCGATGTGACCGATGCGCTCGATCAGGTCTTCGTAATAGGTCTCCGGAACGTACAGGAACTCCACGCCACGGCGACGCAGTTCCGCTACGGTATGCAGAATATCGTTGGTAGCCACCGCGATGTGCTGTACACCGGCACCCTTGTAGAACTCCAGGTACTCGTCAATCTGCGATTTCTTCTTGCCTTCAGCTGGCTCGTTGATCGGGAACTTGATGTATCCGTTGCCATTCGAAACCACTTTCGACATCAGGGCGGTATACTCTGTGCTAATGTCTTTGTCGTCGAAGGTAAGCAGCAGTTTGAAGCCCATTACATCTTCGTAGAACTTCACCCACTCGTTCATTTGGCCAAGTTCCACGTTGCCTACGCAGTGGTCCACATACTTCAGCCCTACCGACTCAATATCAAGCTGGCTTTGACGTGCCACATAACCCGGCATGAACACGCCGTTGTAGTTTTTGCGCTCCACAAAGGTATGGATGGTATCGCCGTAGGTATGGATGGAGGCTACTTTTACCTCACCGTGCTCGTCGGTGAGCGTCTTCGGCTCCATGGCGGGTTTAGCACCACGCTCCACTGTACCACGGAAGGAAGCCTCGGCATCATCTACCCACAGGGCCAGCACTTTCACGCCGTCACCATGCTGATGCACATGTTGGGCGATATCTGAGTTTGGATCAAGGGAAGTAGTCAGCACCAGTCTGATTTTCTCCTGCTGCAGTACATACGAAGCGCGATCTCTTACACCTGTTTCAGGGCCGGCATAGGCGATCAGTTTGAAACCAAATGCCGTCTGGTAAAAGTGAGCAGCCTGCTTGGCGTTACCCACATAAAACTCAATATGATCTGTGCCGTTCAGCGGCAGAATATCTGTTGCCATAGGTATAGGTATGGTTTAAATCATAGATTCTGTAAAAATACAGCTTTTATGCGTTTATCAAAACTCGGGTAGTGCCGCAGTAAATTATCATTGTTAATTCTTGCAATTACTACGGCATGTTTCCAACTTTGTAAAAAACAGAATGACGCTATGAACGCAAATGCACTAAACAGTTCGCTGGTGGCCATCATCAGCAAGAAAGAAGAACTGAATGCGCTTGATTATAATGACGAGCGCTACGACGATATTGAAGAAGAACTGCACGACCTGGAAGACGATTTTAACGAAGAGTACGGCGACTACCTGGAGGATGTACTGGAGGATGTACACGGCAAGTTGCGTTCCGACGCTGACATTCTGCTGCCAACCGCCTACCTGCCTAGCTCCCTGAACGGTGACCATGTGACGCCAGATGGCGAACGTGAAGGCGTATGGGTAGAGTCAGACGAATTTCCGGGTATAGAGATGCGCCTGGTACTGACAGCCAATCCTGCCCGCTTCGTGGTACTGATCGGTGATCAGGAGCGTGAGCTCTGGAAAGCGGAGTAACCAGTTCGCAACACATAAAAAAGAGGTGGTCAGGCATTAGTAACTGAACTGCTTCACAGCTTACTTAAAGCCGCCCTACGCTACAGCCTGCTAGTGTAGGGCGGCTTTTTTTCTTTACACACAAAGGTCTTTCAGTTAAGATGATTTGGAAGCAACAAATGGGTATTATCTTAGTATTCAGGAATATAAAGTGATAAGGTCAGGCTTTGTTACTGATAGGTGGTGTGATGTTCTGCCAGGCACAGTAGGTCAGCAATAAAGGGTAGACCGGCATCTTGTAGGTATGGCGTCATTCAATGTGTGGCTTATGAAAAAGAGTTTCTGGACACTACTCTTATGCCTTTTGTACTTCAGTGCCGTTGCACAGCAGCTTACCATTACAGCAACTGAAAAGGATAGTGTGGTAAAGCGGGTTGCGGCGCTTTTGGAGCAAAACTACGTTTTCCCGAACAAAGCAAAAGATATGGGAAATTATATCCGGTCGCAGCAACAGCGCAAGGTATACGACGGGGTGAATAACTACCAGCAATTTGCAGTGGCCCTGTCCTCAGATCTTCAAAAGACCCACCGCGATGGGCACCTGAATCTGAAGTATAATCCTGGCCTGGTAAAAATGCTGAAAAACTGGAAATCAGCCTCAGAGCCTGGATCGGAGGTAATGCAGGAGCACCTGCGGATGGCGGAGCGCAATAATTTTGGTTTTACAAAGGTAGAGCGCCTGCCTGGCAACATTGGCTACATCAACTTCACACAGTTTTTTCCGGTCAGTGAGCAAGCCCGCCAAACGGTAGCCGCAACTATGGCCTTTATCGCAAATACTGATGCCGTTATAATCGACTTGCGCCAAAACGGGGGAGGGCATCTTGAAATGGTGCAACTGGTGATGAGCTACTTTTTTGATGAGAAGCCTATTCACTACAACAGCATCTATAACCGTCCGCACAAAACCACGAAAGCGTATCATACCCTGGCAGAAGTTGATGGAAAGCGAATGCCCAAAACTGATCTCTACTTACTTACCAGCAGCAGCACCTTTTCTGCGGCTGAGGAACTGACCTACAACCTGCAGTCACTTAAAAGGGCGACGATAGTGGGCGAGACAACGGCCGGTGGCGCGCATCCCGTGCAGCCTTTCATCGTGAACGATCAGCTTGTTTTGGATATTCCCGTCGCCCGCTCCATCAATGCCGTCACCAAAACCAATTGGGAGGGAACCGGTGTGGTGCCCGATATCAAAGTGGAGGCAGACAAGGCATTACTACAGGCGCAGGAAATGGCGCTTAACAAACAGCTTCTGGCCAATACCGATGCACAATATAGGGCCTTGCTGGAGTGGGAACTGCAGCATGTTAAAAGTGAGCTGCAGCCTGTGCAGCTAGAAAAGAAGGTTATGTCTAGGTATGCTGGCAGGTATGGCGATAGGGTTGTCAGTCTGCAAGGAAACGAGCTTTATTATCAGCAGCAAGGCAAAGCACAGCGGAGGCTGATTCCGATCACTGATACCATGTTCCGCATCGAGGGACTTCCTCACCTGCGTATCGAAATCGTAAAAGATGCGTCCGGAAATGTAAGAAAGCTGTTAGAGCTACAGGCAGGGAGCTCCTTTAATGAGTTTGCACGCTCCAACTAATGCCCTTATCGCAGGTATACCGCAGGTGACCATCCTGTTCCGGCAGTAATTCACTTGCAGAAGTTTCTCACGTCTGAACTTTTAACTATCTTCCATCTGCCATCTTGTTATACCTGATAAGCCCTCCCATATGCAACCAATCCTGAATGCAACTGAACTGTCTTCTGTACTGAAGGAAAATCACAAACTGGTCTTGATCGACGCCCGCTCCGGACCCAATGGCCGCGCTAAATATGAAAAGGAGCACCTGGCCGGAGCCCTGCATGTTGACCTGGACAAAGACCTGGCTGATGTGAAAGCTGATGCTGCACAGGGTGGCCGGCACCCCTTGCCGGAACCTGATCAATTTGCCGGGCTGCTAGGCCGGCTAGGTATAACGCCTTATAGCCAGGTGGTGGTATATGATGACATGAGCGGAGCGAATGCTGCCTCCCGCTTCTGGTGGATGCTACGGGCTACGGGACATGATCAGGTGCAGGTATTGGATGGCGGCTATCAGGCAGCTGTAGCAGCCGGTATACCTGTCAGCAGCGGAGTGGAGCAGGCAACATCTGTTGATCCATATCCTTTCAAAGCATGGGAACTGCCGACTATCTCCATGGAGGAAGTTTCAAAGGCAGTAAAGGATCCGGATTACCTGGTGATTGATGTGCGTGATGCAGCACGCTACCGTGGGGAGACCGAACCGATTGATCTGGTGGCAGGGCATATTCCGGGTGCAGTTAACATTCCTTTTCAAAGTAATCTGACGCAGGACGGTACCTACCTGTCGCCTGAGACTTTGAGGGAGAAGTATAGCCAGGCAGTAGGCGAGCGGGATCCGGAGCATGTGGTGGTACACTGCGGCTCCGGCGTAACGGCCTGCCACACAGCGCTGGCCATGGACTATGCGGGATTGGGTATACCGACTCTCTACGTAGGTTCCTGGAGCGAATGGTCACGCAATGACCGCCCGATCGGAACAGGGGCCTGATATAGGTATAAACGAAAAGCGGCTGCTGAATAAATTTCAGCAGCCGCTTTTCGTTTGGCAGGTATAGCTCTTAGTAGCCTAGTTTCTGGCGCACACGCTCCAATACCGGCGTGGCAATGGCTTTCGCTTTTTCAGCGCCTTCCAGCAGCTTCTTGTCTATCTCGGGCAGGTTGTTCATGTAGTAGTTGAACAGCTCACGCTCCTCGGCAAATTTACGAAGGATCAGCTCATACAGCGCCTGTTTGGCATGGCCGTAGCCGTAACCGCCGTTCAGGTAATTGTTGCGCATCTGCAGAATCTCTTCCGGTGAGGCCAGCAGACTGTAGAGTTTAAAGGTCGTGTCTTCGTCCGGATCTTTCGGGTCTTCCAGCGCAGTGCTGTCCGTTACGATGCTCATGATCGTTTTGCGCAGCGGCTTGTCGGCCTCAAATATGTCGATGATATTGCCGTAAGACTTGCTCATCTTCTCACCGTTGATGCCCGGAACAGTCATGACCGTTTCATCCGTCTTTGCCTCAGGAAGGACAAATGTCTCACCGTAGATGTGGTTAAATGAGCTGGCAATATCACGGGTGATCTCCAGGTGCTGGATCTGGTCTTTGCCCACAGGCACAATGTTGGCGTCATACATCAGGATGTCGGCCGCCATCAATACCGGGTAGGTAAACAGGCCGGCATTCACGTCAGATAGTCCTCTGCGGCTTGACTTGTCCTTGAACGAGTGCGCATTGGCCAGCATCGGGAAAGGAGCGAAGCAGTTGAGGTACCAGGTCAGTTCCGTCACCATCGGTACGTCTGACTGACGGTATAGAATATGTTTATCGGTATCGAAACCACAGGCAAGCCAGGCGGCGGCTACCGAATAGGTGTTGTGACGCAGCACCTGTGGTTCGCGGATAGTTGTAAGGGAATGAAGGTCGGCGATGAAATACAGCGCCTGCTCCTGGGATGCCTTCGAAAGTTCGATGGCTGGGAGGATAGCACCCAGCAGGTTGCCCAAGTGTGGACGGCCTGTGCTCTGAATGCCCGTAAGGTATCGTGCCATAGTCGGGAAAATGGTTTACAGTTGCAAAATAACGCAAATTGCTGAAAAACACCCTTAGCCCGGCTACGACAATTCTATACCTAAAGCTTTAAAGTTTCTTTAGAGAGTAATTTCTGGAGTTGCTGATCTCGTCCTGTGTATTGCTCAGCAGCTTCACCTCTGTGTCACTTACCTGCAGAAAATACATGGGGTCGATGTCGCCGGCAGTAGGTATAAGCTGCAGCACTACTGCGTCAGGGTTTTGCTTGTTGCCTTTGGCCAGGAACCATTTGCCGCTGCTGTTCACCACACTCTTATCAGCTGGTTTGCCTATGTATACCTGTTTCATAGTGAAGGAGCCCTTGGAATTGCCATTCAGGGTAAGTTCAGTTTTGATACCCTGGCAGTCCTTGCAGGCGATCGTGCCCATAAAAGTGCCGCTCGGAGGAGCCAGGGCGGGAACTGCTGACGGCGCTTCTTCTGCCGGCTTTGCAGCGGTGCCTTTTGCTGTAGAGGACTTTGCTTTTACAGGAGCTTTCTTAGCAGTTGCTTTTTTACCCCCGCCACGGTTTTCTTCCAGCCATTCCTGATAACTTTTGCCGGACTGCGCCTGTACCTGCTGCAAGCCCAGTGTAAGATTGAATAGGACGATAAGTGTGAGTATTGTTCTCATGCGATGTAGGATTTGTCGTTCAGGGTGAATCATATCAGAAAATATACCAGTTTTTCAGAAGTATCCTTTTGAACAGGCTATTTCTGTTAAAACTGTTGTTAAATGTTAATTATTGTGCGCATCTGCGAATCACGCTTCATGCGGTGGTCCTGATATGATGTAGTAGGATGTGAGATACGAAAGTAGGAGGAGAGGGTTTTCAGCAGTAGAACCTGAGCTTATGGATTGCATTATTTTCTGGCTCTAACTGGATGGCACCCCTATAAAAAGCAAATGACCAGGCGCTTCATTTAAGAGCAGACACCCAGCCATTCAAAAAAAATCAAATCAAATCTTATAGTTTAAAGTCAATTACATCATAGGCTAGTCTCGGTTTAAGTAAAAAACAATCAATCTTGTATCGTTTAGGCTGTCACCAGCTTTTTGGTTTTCTTTGTTTGGTATACCCTGTTGATGTTACTCACAGTAATGGCGAGGAGTATAAGCGCCACACCCAGCCACTGTATCGTCCATACCTCTTCCTGCAGTACGAGGTAGGACATGGCCACGGCCACCGGCAGTTCAGCCGAACTCAGGATGGCACTCAAGCCAAGGCCGGTACGCGGTATTCCATAGGCGAAGAACAGTGGTGGAATAACGGTGCCGAACACGGCCAACAGTAAGCCCCACTTCAGTAGTCCATCACCCAGCGCCCCGTTCACCAGAAACACCGGAGGGAAGACGCTCATGACAAGTATAGTTGCGCCCGTCAACAAAAGGGCACTCTTGGCGGTAGGGTGCAGGTTGTTGCCGGCCGCACCGTTGATCATCAGAAAAACAGAATAGCAGGCTGCTGCAAGTAATCCGAAGCCGATACCAGCTAAGTCAAAATCAGGAACAGTGCCTGAGAACAGTCTGCCCGCCATAGCAGTTCCTATCAGTACCAGCAGCACCATCACGATTTGCGATAGCTGCGGCATTTTGCGCTTAATTACCGCTTCCAGCAGCAGGCTCATCCAGGTGAATTGCATCAGGAGCAAGATGGCGATCGAGGCCGGCACCGCCTGCACGCACTTGTAATAGAAGATGCTCACCAGGCCGGTGCTGGTACCCATGGCTACGAGCTTGAGTTTGTCCAGTGCCGAAACACCAAAACTGCGACGCCCCATCAGCTGGCGCACTAGCACAATGCTCCAGAGTATGATAAAGCCAAAGAGGACCTGCGTGCCGGTGACGTCACCCAGGGTATAGCCTTCTTTGTAAGCCAGTTTTACGAATGTGGATAGTATGCCGAAGCTGCACGCTCCGAGAAATACCAAAAGGATGCCTCTGAACATAGATGTCCCTTTTGAAAATGGTCAAGTAAAAAAATAAGGTAAAAGGGCGGGCTACACAGGCCCAATTAGCGGAAATGGGGACTGTTAGAGGTCGTGCAGGACGTACCCCGTAATGAAAATCTGTGTATGTGCTAAGTGTGCAGCCATTTTGTTTTGCAAGGCCGCAAAGATAAGGGCGTATTTATTTTAAAAGCAAATTTATTTGTAACACAGGCTACTCTTTGCTCTCCTCAGCTGCCACCTCTATCATTGTTGCGGCAGTGCGCTCACCCAGGTAACCGTCTATCAGATAGTGTGCTACATACAGGACAGGGGTGAGCGCAACGGCGATGAAAAATTTGTAAATATAATTGATCGCCGCCACTGACATGACCAGCGAAAGTGGCCAGTTTCCGAAAATATAGAAGGCAACGAAGAGCACGACCACACTATCGATTAGCTGCGACACCAGCGTAGAACCAGTCGCTCTGAGCCAGATCTTGCTGCTGCCAGTGAAGCTGCGCAGCCAGTGGAACACGGTGGCGTCCAGAAACTGCGATATCAGAAAGGCCACCACCGAACCGATGATAATTCCCAGCCCCTGCCGGTAAATGGAATTGAAAGCAAAGTCAATGTTAAAAGGGTTTCCTTGGGCATCCTGATTATTCAGCTCCAGCCAAAATGCAGCTGGCGGCAGACCCGTCACGATGGTGATGACCAGGAAAGCATACAAAATCAGGATGACGGTCAGAATGCTGACTTTCTTCACGCCCTCCTTGCCGAAGTACTCGTTGATGATGTCGGTGGTCACAAACACCACAGGCCAGATAATCACCCCTGCCGTGAGGTTGAAATCGAACTTCTCACCCATGATGCCAATCTGGGCACCCTGCAAACCAAAGAGAGCTTCCGCCGAAAAAATCTTCACACCGATCAACTCAGCCAACAGGGCGTTGGCCAGGAAGATGCCACTAAGGACAAGGAAGAGGTTGGTGCGTTTTTTCTCCAGGGAGGGGGCTGCCGGCATAGGTCGGGTTTTCTTATCACAGCAAGTTTACAAGTTATGGACCGCTAAATCAAATATCATTGCCCTTAGCTTTGCTGCTAACAGTGCTCCAGCTAAAACATTGAGCTGCACCTTCACCAAGTATTTCCTGCCACTCAATAAATATAATATACAGATTGCTAATATTTATAAAAATTGTTTTAAAAAATATTGGATAAAAGCTAAATTTAAATTTGCTAGTTGCTTATTTCAATTAATTCCTTAGTTCTATGAAAAAGATATTTACAGGAGCCGTGCTGCTGCTGTTGTGCTTTGGGTCGGGAGAGGCCGTGGCACAGGGCGGGATGCTCAACAAGCTAAAACAAAAAGCCAACAACATTGCCGAAAAGGCTTTGGACAAGACAATTGAGGACAAAACAGGTATAGGAAACGGCTCCACTAACAATAGCAGCGCTACTGCTGGCAATACCAGTTCCGGCCGGGCCAGAAACAAAGGGGGCGAAGGCCTGATCTCAACGCCGCCTGATGTAAACGCATTTCTGGGAGATGCCGACAAAGCCTTCAAAGCTGGCACTTACGGCGAAGCCCGCTATGCCGTGCAGCAGGCCATGCTGGGAGTAGAGCTTCAGATCGGTCAGAAGATACTCAAGTCGCTGCCGGAGTCGATCAGCGGTTTGAATAAGGATGAAAGTGTAGAGCAGGTGGCCAGCAGCGGATGGGGATGGCTGGCCTGACCATCATGCGCCAGTATACTGACAATAGCGAGAAGGAACTGCGGGTGATGGTGGCCAACAATTCGGTGATGTTATCGGCTGTAAACATGTACCTGGCAAATGGTGGCTATACCCAGACGTCAGGAGAGCAGCAGAACTGGAAGCAAACCAGAGTGAAAGGACACCGTGCCGTGATCGAGTATGATGATGCCAGTGGTTACAAACTGACCGTGCCTATGGGGCAGTCGTCGCTGCTGGTATATGAGGGCGTCAACTTCAAAAACGAGCAGGAGATGATGACAGCGGCCAATGCGGTGGATATTGATGGCATCAAGAAAATGCTGGGTGAAAAGTAAGCATCATAGAAATTTAGAATGAAACCAGACATGAAAAATATAGCAATCCTAGTCGTTTTTACCTTCCTGCCTGTCCTGGCCTTTAGCCAGGATTTCAGCAAAAGCCTAGCAGAAGCCAAAACCTCTTATACTTCAGGTGATCTCAGTAGTTCCCGCTTTGCCATGGAGCAGATGCTTCGCAGCCTTGATGCGGAGATCGGAAAGGAAATCCTAAAGATGCTGCCGGCAAAAATGGAGGACCGCAATCCAAATGTGAAAGAAGATGACGTGACTGGCGGTGGCGCAGGCCTAGGTATGGGCCTGTTTGTGCATCGCAGCTATGGCCCTGCCACCAATCAGGTCACAATAGATATTATCAACAATTCACCACTGATCAACTCGTTGCAAGCTGTTCTGGCTCTGCCATTTATTGGCAACTCCGGTGACGGCAAACAAAAAGTGGTGAAAGTGCATGGCTATAAAGCAGTGCTGAACAAAGTAGAAGGTATGGAAGGGGCTCCAGCTGGCTATGAATGCAGATCCCCCTGCAAAACACGCTGCTAACCTTAAAAGCCGACAATACAAAAGAGGACAATATCCTGAAAATGGCTAACAGCCTACCGCTCGATAAAATTGCACAGATGGCACATTAGCCAAGGTATAGCTATACCTCATTCACGTACACAAAAGATGCTTCCCTCAACAGCTAAGTCCGTTTTGGCGAAGACTTCCTTTGCTTCTTCCAGTATAGGTGTGAGGTCTTTGTAGCGCACCGAAAAATGCCCTAGTAGCAAGTGGCGTACCTGCGCGGCAACGGCCATTTCGGCGGCCTGCCGGGCTGTGCTGTGGAAGGTATAATGGGCCCGCTCCCGCAACTCGTCCGTAAATGTGGCTTCATGGTAAAGCAGGTCCACACCACGTAAGTGGGGGAGGAGGTCGGGCTTATACCTGCTGTCGGCACAGTAGGCGTAGCTGCGGCTGCGCTTGGGCTCCAGCGTAACCACGGAGTTGCGTACCAGCACATTGCCCTGTTCGTCGCGTATGTCCTCGCCCCACTTCAGGCGCACCAGTTGCGGCGGCGTCAGGAAGCCGGGCAGGTTCTCTTTGATCAGCGGACGCGGCTTTGGCTTTTCGCGGAACAGGAAGCCACAGCAGGGTATGCGGTGCTCCATGGGCAGCGTGTGCACCGTGATCTTCTTGTCTTCGTAAATTTTGCGATAAACACTGGTGTCCAGCTCGTGAAATACGAGTTTGTAGCATAGATTAGTGCCGGAGTATTTGAGCTGCAGACTGAGAATTTCGGAGAGGCCGGGAGGGCCGAAGAGGTGCAGTGGCTGTTGGCGGCCCTGCAAATGCATGGTGGAGAGGAGGCCTGCCAGACCGAAGTAGTGGTCGCCGTGCAGGTGGCTGATATAGATATTAGAAATGCGCTGATGCTTTATCTTGTAAAGCATCAGCTGCATTTGGGTTCCTTCTCCGCAATCAATCAGATGAAGCTGATTGTCGATGGTCAGCAATTGGGCGGTATGGTGCCGGTTTGCCGAGGGTGTGGCCGACGAACTGCCGAGTATTCTGAGTTCGAAATCCACAAAGTTGGTTTAACTAGTCTTCCTTGTTGGTCAGGTCCTGCTCGATCTCGTGCAGAAACACGCGGTCGATGGCCTCTTCCACCGTCGGAAGGATGTTTAGCACAGACTCCAGTTTAGAGATCGTGATCAGCTTCATCACATGGTCCTGCAGGCTGGTCAGAATCAGCAAGCCGTTAGAGGAGTTGCAAAGTCTGTTCGCGATCAGGATAGAGCTCAGTCCTGAAGAGTCGGTATATTTTACGTTATTGAGGTCAAGAATCAGGTTGGTGATCCCTTCAGCATTCAATTTCACGAACTCAGATTTTAAATCCGGAGCGATTGAAGTATCCAGTTTCTTCTCGTCTATCGTGATAATCGTGTAGTTTTCTTTCTTATCAATCGTGTACTTCATAGATCTACCAGTAAAGGATTTAAACGCGAATGTACCAAAATCCACGTTAATAATTCTAATTTTTCTCGTTAAAAATGTTTTCTACTATGTGATTCTCAATGCGTGAGAGCACATTATCGTAACTTTCTTTGTGAAAAGGCTGTCCCGTAAATACCTCGTACAACTCGATGTAGCGGTCCGAAATACTGTTCACCACTTCATCGGTCATTTCAGGTATAGCCTGTTCTTCCTTTCCCTGAAAACCGTTCTCGATCAGCCACTGTCGCACAAACTCCTTCGAAAGTTGCTTCTGCGTTTCACCGTTCTGCTGACGCTGCTGATACCCTTCCAGATAAAAGTAGCGCGAAGAGTCCGGCGTGTGGATCTCATCGATCAGGTATACCTCGCCGTTGTAGCTGCCGAACTCGTACTTGGTGTCTACCAGTATCAGTCCGCGCTTGGCGGCAAGCTCTGTACCCCTTGCAAAGAGTGCCTGGGTATAAGCTTCTAATTTAATATATTCTTGCTCAGATACAATGCCTTTTGCCAGAATTTCTTCACGCGAGATGTCCTCGTCGTGCCCTTCGTCGGCTTTGGTGGTCGGGGTGATGATCGGCTCCGGCAGTTTGTCGTTTTCACGAAGTCCTTCCGGAAGCGCTACGCCGCACACACTGCGTTTGCCAGCCTTGTACTCGCGCCAGGCATGCCCCGCCAGATACCCCCTGATCACCATCTCTACTTTGTATGGCTCGCAACGATACCCGATGGTTACGTTCGGGTCTGGCGTCGACAGCACCCAGTTGGGCACAAGGTCTGAAGTAGCTTTAAGGTTTATGCTTGCTATTTGGTTCAATACCTGTCCTTTATAAGGAATAGCCCGCGGCAACACCACGTCAAATGCCGAAATGCGGTCAGTGGCTACGACTGCCAGACGGTCCTCGAAATAATAAACATCGCGCACCTTGCCTCTATAAAAACCGGTTTGCCCGGCGAAGGAGAAGTTGGTTTCTTTTATGGCCTCCATTAGGTCTGTTGGGTTAGAGAAAGGCAAAGTTAAAATTTTTTGTCGGTGCGAGTTATAAGGTATAGGTATAAATGTGAAATGCCTTCGCAGAAAGGATAATCATCTGAGTTTGGACATTGCTGTATACTCTTAAGTATAGCTATAGTTTTATATTATGAAATCTATTGTTTGTACATTATCGAGAATGTGGTGGAGGAGGTGAGATTTTGTTTGCCAACGGCTCGCGGTAATGAATAATGTTGTGCGCCATTCCCTTGAAAATTACAAAATGAAATGGCAGCATCGCATACCAGTATAACCTGCCTGCCAAGCCATCCGGACGAAAAGCGGCCAATTGCTCAAGGTAGTTGCCATCCTTCTCACGATAGATCCGGAACTGCAGCCAAGCCTCGCCGGGCAGTTTCATTTCAGCGTATAGGAGAAGCCGCTTTGCCTGGCGATCGACCGCTAACACACGCCAAAAATCGATAGAATCACCTGCCTGCACGTCTGAGGGGTGCCTCCTGCCGCGCTGCAAACCAACGCCGCCCACCATTTTATCGAGCAGGCCACGTATCTCCCACAAAAAGTCAGTCTTGTACCAGCCACGCTCACCGCCGATGCGCAGGATGTTGTCCATCACTTCCTCCGGCGCTCTGTCGAAACGCATGCGCTGTCGGTCGGTGAGTACGCCGTGTTCTGGTATTTGTACAAAATCCATGAAGTTAAGGCTCATGGTGCCACTCACCAGCGCATCCTTCCAACTGGAGACCACCATGTTTTGCTCCATCTTGGTAAAAGCCAGATTCAGAGCACTCTCGTAACTGAGGCACTTGTGCGGGATCAGCTGTTGTATGCTGCTGTCTTTCACCACGGCATCGTTGCGCAGGCTCTCCACCAGACTGCGGGCCAATGCGTAGTTTGTGCTCGTGACAAAGTATAGCCAGTAGGAGGAGAGCTTGGGCGTGAGCACCGGTAAGGTATAGATGCGCCGCTTCAGGTTTCGTACTTTGGCCAGTTGCAGCAGCATTTGCTTGTAAGTAAGCACATCGGGCCCGCCAATCTCAAAGCGTTCGCCATAGCAGTCCTCACGGCCCAGCACGGCAGTCAGGTAAAAGATGACGTCGCGTATGGCGATGGGCTGGCAGCGGGAGTTGAGCCAACGCGGTGTCACCATCACAGGCAGTTTTTCCACCAAGTCGCGGATGATCTCGAAAGAAGCGCTGCCCGAGCCGATGATGATCGCAGCCCGCAATACTGTGAGAGAAGCTTTGCCCTGCGCAAGCACATCCTCCACCTGCCGGCGAGAAGATAGGTGGCGCGACAAATGTTCGTCGTTGGCAATGCCACTGAGGTAAATCAGTTGTCGGGCGCTTGTTGTATTGAGGTAGCTGACGAAGTTGGCGGCAGATGTTTTTTCGGCCTCCTCAAAGTCAGCCGATCCGGAGCCCATGGAATGCACGAGGTAATAGGCGGCTTCTATGTCACGGGGCAGGTTTTGTAAACTTTCCGGTTTGAGTAAATCTCCCTGAACTACTTGCACCTTACCTTTCAAACTATCTGCCACCTCAAAGCGGCGCAGGTCACGCACAAGGCAGACCACCTCGTGCTGCGCTTCAATCAGTACGGGTAGAAGTCGTTTGCCAATGTAGCCGTTTGCGCCGGTCAGGAGTATTTTCATGCGGGTTATCCAGACAGTTTATACCTGCACAACAGGTATAGCCGGTGAATGTTATGTATGAGCAATTATACTTATTCAAAGATTCTAAACCAACAGGTATAAAGGTTAGCTATTATAAAGTATGTAAAGCATTGGAGAGCAGGTTTATAAAATTGATTTTTCGACGAACTTTAAATTATTTAAAATTTTAATTTGGATTATTTGAAATGCTGCTCTAGCTTTGCATCATCAAGTCTGATATCCCTTGTGGGTATCGATTTATAAAGAAGCGTGGAGAGACAGGCTCTATGAAACGCTAGCAACCAGCCGCAGTGCAAGGTGCTAATTCCTGATTCCGGAAGTCCGGATGTATATAAATTGATAACGTTATGGAAAAGGGAACAACATCAACACCGCTTTTTTTACGATCAACCCCGGCAGCTCAAAGCCTGGTTCTTTCGCATGCCTCAACTTTTGCTACCACCTGTTGTAGCCGAATGTGCATGTGCTGCTGCTGTTGCTAGCAGTGCATTAATCCTCTTTATATCTGCTGCATTTACCGCTTAGCTACAGGCTATACCTGTAATCACGGCTATTGCTGCATCTCTATCTTTTCTTGTCTCAGCACAAGCTAATCTATTCTATATTTTTTCAAAAATCTTAAACAGAACGACTATGTCTAATTCACTTCATTTCGAGACACTTCAATTACACGCCGGCCAAGAGATCGATCCTACTACCCGTTCCCGCGCCGTGCCAATCTACCAGACTTCTTCCTATGTTTTCAAAGACGCCGAACATGGTGCCAATTTGTTTGCGCTAAAGGAGTTCGGTAACATCTATACCCGCATCATGAACCCCACCACCGATGTGTTTGAAAAGCGTATTGCTGCTTTGGAGGGCGGGGTGGCAGCAGTGGCCGTTGCCTCGGGGCAGGCGGCCCAGTTCATCGCCCTCAACAACATCCTGCAGGCCGGCGATAATTTTGTCTCCTCCAGTTTTCTCTATGGTGGCACTTACAATCAATTTAAGGTAGCCTTCAAGCGACTGGGCATCGAAGTGCGCTTTGCCGAAAGCGACGAACCGGAGAGTTACGAAAAGCTGATCGATGAGAACACGAAAGCCATCTATACCGAATCCATTGGCAATCCGCGCTTCAATATTCCTGACTTTGACGCCATCGCGGCTATTGCCCAGAAGCATGATATTCCGCTGGTAGTGGACAATACCTTCGGGGCGGGCGGCTACCTGTTCAGGCCCATAGAGCATGGCGCCAACGTGGTGGTGGAGTCGGCTACCAAGTGGATCGGTGGTCACGGAACGAGCATCGGCGGCGTGATCGTGGATGGTGGCAACTTCAACTGGGGCAACGGCAAATTTCCGCAATTCTCAGAGCCATCGGAGGGCTACCACGGTCTCAATTTTTGGGAGGTGTTCGGTACGGACGGACCTTTTGGGAACATTGCTTTCTCGATCAGAGCGCGGGTAGAGGGCCTGCGTGACTTTGGTCCGGCACTCAGTCCGTTCAACTCTTTCCTGCTGCTGCAGGGGCTGGAGACACTCTCGCTGCGTGTGGACCGCACGGTGCAGAATGCGCAGGCGCTTGCTGAATGGCTGGAGCAGCACGAGCATGTGGAGAGTGTGAACTATCCGGGGCTGCCGTCCAGCAAGTATCACGACCTGGCCAAAAAATACCTGAAACGAGGGTTTGGTGGCGTGCTTTCCTTTAACCTGAAAGGCGACAAAAAACAAGCGGAAACTTTCGTGAACAGTCTACAACTGGTGAGTCACTTGGCCAATGTGGGAGACGCTAAAACGCTGATCATCCACCCGGCCTCCACTACTCACCAGCAGCTTTCGGAGCATGAGCAGCAGAGTGCCGGTGTGACACCAACCTTGCTGCGTCTGTCTGCAGGTATAGAACACCTTGACGATATCAAAGCTGACCTAGAACAGGCTTTTGCCAAAGTGCGGCAGCGCCACGAAGAACCTGTATTGAACGAAGCATAATGCCTGAACAACTAGTATTTCATTACCAGAAACAATTCCAACTGGAGTCGGGGGCCTCGCTTCCCGGCTTCCAGTTGGCCTATACAACCTATGGACAACTCAACCAAGACCAAAGCAATGTGGTGTGGGTATGCCACGCCCTCACGGGCAGCTCGGACTTCACCGACTGGTGGACCGAATTATTTGGCGAGGGAAAATTATATGAACCGGCGGACTGGTTTGTGGTTTGTGCGAACTCCCTGGGTGGCTGCTATGGATCCACGGGACCACTTGCAGTTAATCCGGAAACGCTGCAGCCCTACTACCACAGCTTTCCGCAACTGACCAACCGCGACATTGTACGTGCCTTCGACCTGCTGCGGCAGGACCTGGGTATAGCCAGGGTGCATACCCTGCTCGGCGGTTCGCTGGGTGGGCAGCAGGCGCTGGAGTGGGCTATCTTGCAGCCGGAGGTATGTGGTCATCTGATCCAGGTGGCCTCCAATGCGCGGCACTCGGCCTGGGGCATCGCCTTTAACGAAAGCCAGCGCATGGCTATCCGTCAGGACCCAACCTGGCAGACCAGCACAAGCGAGTCAGGTATAGCGGGTCTTAAAACGGCCCGCGCCATCGCCATGCTTTCCTACAGGCACTATACCTGCTACGAAGCGAGCCAGCAGGAGCCGGGCAACAGCATCACCGATGATTTCCGGGCTGCCTCCTACCAGGTATACCAGGGAGAGAAACTGGCACAACGCTTCAATGCCTACACCTACTGGTTGCTCTCCAAAGCCATGGACTCCCATAACATTGGTCGGGACAGGGGAGGTGTTGAGAAAGCCCTGGAGCGGCTTCGGGCTAAGACCCTATTTGTCGGCGTAGACACTGATCTGCTTTTCCCGATAGAGGAGCAGCAGCAGCTCCACCGGCTGGTGCCGGGTTCTCGTTTCTCCCAACTCCGCTCCGGTTACGGCCATGATGGCTTTTTGGTGGAAACGGCACAGTTGACAAAAGCCATACAGGATTTTTACCAAGCAGAAAAAGTAAAGCACATACACTATGAAAATACAGAAGTTTAAAAAGCGTATCGGCCTGATCGGTTTTGGTTGCGTAGGGCAGGGGCTCTACGATGTGGTGGAGGCCAACCGGCACCTTGGCTGGGAGATCGGGAGTATCTGCGTGAAAGATAAAGACAAGCCGCGCACCTTACCCGCCTCTGCCTTTACCTACAATGTGCAGGAGGTGCTGCAAGATACCAGTCTCGATATCATTGCCGAACTCATCAGCGATCCAGAGGAGGCGCTCGGTATACTCCGGCAGGCGCTGCAGCAGGGGAGGACGGTGGTATCGGCCAATAAAAAAGTAATTGCCGAGAATCTGCCCGAGCTGATCCGGCTGCAGCAGAAATATGGCGGTGTACTGTTGTACGAAGCCTCCGTTTGCGGCAGTATACCTGTGCTGCGCACACTTGAAGCCTACTATGGCTCAGAGCCATTGTTAGAGGTGCGAGGTATACTCAACGGGTCATCCAATTATATACTGAGTAAACTGCACGCTGAGCGGGGAAGCTACCAGTTGGCTTTGGAGCAGGCGCAGGCCTTAGGATTTGCCGAGGCGGATCCTTCCCTGGATGTAGAGGGGGTGGATGCGCTGCATAAGCTCTGCATCCTGGCAACGCATGCCTATGGGGTACTGGTGCATCCGGAGGAGGTGCTGCATTTTGGTATTCAGCACATAAACACTGAAGTCGTTGAGCTGGCTGATGCCTTGGGTTGTCGTATCAAGTTGATTGGGTCTTTAAAAGCTACTGCTACGGGGCAGGTTGCGCTTCAGGTCCTACCTACGCTTATACCTGCAACGGATGCTCTGTATGGTGTGGAAGCAGAATTCAATGGTCTTGAAATAGAAGCACAGTTCGCAGGCAAGCAATTTCTACTCGGGAAAGGGGCTGGAAGTCACCCGACGGGCTCGGCTGTGTGGCTGATATTACTTCGGCAGTACGGGGATATCGCTATACCTATCCAAAGCTTTGCACCAGCCAGACAACAAAGGCCTCCGGAGAGGAGCAGATCACAGTCCTGCTCCAGGGGCAGGGGAGGCCTATAATAACGTTCATAGAATTGCTTCAGTCGACCTTGCACTTTCAGTCGCCGGATAAAAATCAGGTTGTCCTTTCGGTGACGCCGCAGCAACTTAAGCTACACCAGACCTCCTTGAAGTTGCAAGGTGTATTTGTGGCGGTTGTCCCGGCAAGTGTAGCACTTGATAAAATACCAGACCTACTTGCCCGATTTGAGGCGATTCCTGCATAATATGTACAGGTATAGCTTCAGATCTCAGGTGTGATTAAGTGTTTAAAGTGGAAATTGTTTCGGGGATGGATTATAAGAAAAATTCAATTAAATAATTTTAATAATAGCAATTTTGAATTGCACATTAATTGTATAAGTATATTGTGATAAATTGGGTTAAGGCTTTAATAATAACATTTCAAAATATTTATGCAAATAACGCTATCATTTTCATCTGTTTATGGTTTTACTATCGTACAATGAATATTTATGGACGATACATAATACCCGACGGCAATGAAAACCTATATACCTTGGATAAGCACTCTACTTCTGATAATTATATTTTCATCCTGTAGAAACGACAATGTTTCACCGATTCGGAATGTCCGATTTGACCCCGGTTTGCTAAATCCGCTGCAAGCTGGCGGTGGTATGCCCTGTATCGCACATACCTATTATTATAATGATGCAGAGAAGTCGCTGGGAACTGTATACAGTGGCATGATACTCCTGTCATTTAGCCAGGAACTTACCCAAGAAGCGGCTACAGCTGCAGCAGGGCAGTATGCTTTTATTGAAGAGATGGGGCAGCCGATCCATACAAACTCTGCTCGTTTATACCCTGTCAAGTTAGCGGCAGGACTTAGCTGCCAGCAGGTAGAAGGAGCGATATCCGAGGTTTCAAAAGATCCGGCAGTAGCATACGCAGCTCCCTATTTCGAGTCTGCCGGAGGTAAGCTATTGGGTGTATCGAATGAATTTATTGTAAGTGTGGAAAGTGGCCGACAGCCAGCTGAGCAGGTGATCAAACGCCTGACTGCAGCGACCCGCACTGAAGTAGTAACTGAGCTGAGCGCTAATACTTTTGTATTGCGAGCTGATAAAAATTCACGGGGCAATGCGCTCGAGATGGCTAACTTCTTCCATAAGCAGCCGCTCATAAAACATGCTGAACCAGACTTTGTGGTTTCAGTCAGCATGTAAAGTTTTTGATTGTGATGGTTTTGGGTTAAGAGTGAGAAAGCCCCGGTTCCTTGACTGAAACCGGGGCTTTCGTTTTATCAGAGGGGATGCAAAAACTAGCTAAGGTATACGGCAGCCGCTTTGTCACGCAGGTTGTAGGCCGAAGCCATCACCTCGCCATAAGCGCCCGCTGTGCGGATGGCAATCAAGTCACCACGATTAGTCTCGGGCAGCACTACCGCCTTGCCAAAGCAGTCTGACGATTCGCAGATCGGGCCTACGACGTCATATTTGTCCTCAGGGCCTTTGCTAGTCAGATTCTCTATTTTGTGGTACGACTGGTAAAGTGCCGGACGTATAAGCTCTGTCATACCGGCATCCAGGATGGCAAAGTTCGTCGAAACACCTTTCTTGATGTACAGTACTTTGGAGATAAGCGTGCCGCTCTGGGCTACGAGTGCGCGCCCCAGTTCAAAGTGCACCTGCTGGTTAGGACGCACCTCCAGAAACTGATTGAACAGCGAGAAGTATGACTCAAAATCAGGTATAGGCTGCTCGTCCGGACTATAGTAGTCCACGCCAAGACCACCGCCCACGTTAATGTGCTCCAACTGCACCTGCTGTGACTCGAACCAGTCCTGGAATTCGTTTACACGGGTACACAGGTTTCTGAAAGCCGACAAGTCCGTTATCTGAGAGCCGATGTGGAAGTGCAGGCCGATCAGCGACAGGCTCGGGAGTGATTTAAGCAGAGTCAGCACATCTGGCAGTTCCCAAGCATTGATACCGAACTTGTTTTCCTCCAGCCCTGTGGTGATGTACTTGTGCGTATTGGCATTCACGTTCGGGTTGATACGCAGCGCTACACGGGCCGTTTTGCCTTTTGCCTCAGCTAACTCGTTCAGCACGATCAGCTCGTGGCTTGACTCACAGTTGAAGCAGAAAATGTTTTGATCCAGAGCGTAGTTGATCTCTGCATCGGACTTGCCTACACCTGCAAACACCACGTGATCAGCCGGGAAGCCATTTTCAATGGCACATTTCACCTCATTTCCGCTCACGCAGTCAGCGCCAAAACCCACGGCACGCATCTCGTTCAGGATCGGGCTGTTAGTGTTAGCCTTCATGGCGTAGTGCACCTGAAAGTTATATTTAGCTGCCTCCTGGCTGGCCTGCTGCAGGGTTTGGCGCAACAGGTTGAGGTCGTATACATAAAAAGGAGTGGCGTGCTGCTGCAACTCCTGCACAGATAAATTAAGCATTGCTGTTGTTCCTTTCAAAGATGCCCTCATTCAGCAGGACAAGAGATCTTTCTTTATCGGTTGTGTTGATGAGTAAGCTAATGTTGTTTTTGCTTCCGCCGTAAGAGATCATGCGCAGCGGAATATCACGGAGCGCTTTGAAAATCTTGAGGCCGGAGCCGCTGCGATCGGCAATAAAATCGCCAACGATACAAATGATGGTCTGGTCCTGGTCAACCTCTACCTGTCCGTACTCCTGAAGCTCACGCGTGATCTCAGCCAGGAACTTCGGGTTGTCGATGGTCAGGGACACGGCTACCTCAGAGGTCGTGATCATGTCGATCGGAGTCTTATACCGTTCGAACACCTCAAACACGCTGCGCAGAAAGCCATAGGCCAGGAGCATACGTCCGGATTTGATCTTGATTGCTGTGATACCGTCTTTCGCCGCTACCGCCTTGATGCCCCCTTTTCCGGTCTGCGCTGAAATGGTAGTACCCTGCGCCTGTGGCTGCATGGTGTTGAGCAGGCGCACCGGAATGTTCTTCTGCTTAGCTGGCTGTACGCTGGACGGGTGTAGAATCTTGGCTCCAAAATAGGCAAGCTCCGCCGCCTCGTCAAACGACAGTTCCGCAATCGGGAAGGTGTTTTTCACGATGCGCGGGTCGTTGTTGTGCATGCCATCGATATCGGTCCAGATCTGGATTTCGCTGGCATCTGCAGCTGCTCCAATCAAAGAGGCGGAGTAGTCCGATCCGCCACGCTTCAGGTTGTCGACCTCGCCAAAGGCGTTGCGGCAGATGTAGCCCTGCGTGATGAACAAAGTAGCGTCCGGGTGCTTCTCCAGCTCCAGTTTCAGGTTCTTGCTGATGTAGGCCGTGTCGGGCTCCTCATTCTCGTCGATCTTCATGAAGTTAAGGGCCGGCAGCAGCACGGAAGGTATACCTTGCTCTTCGAGGAAGAACTGGAACAAAGCCGTTGACAATAGTTCGCCCTGCGCCAGCACGGCACGCTCTTCGTAAATGGTGAAGAGGTCGAGCGTGAAGGAGCGGATGTGATCAAAATGATGCGAAATCAGCTCAAGTGCCTGTTTTTTCTTGTCGTCGGTAAGGTAGAGCGCCTCTACCACCTGTTTATATTTGTCGTGCAGCGCATCGATGAGCGCATTAGCTTCCTGGTTAGCATTCTGGTAGAGCGTCTCCGCTATCTGTACCAGCTGGTTGGTAGTGCCCGACATTGCCGAGAGCACCACGATCTTCGGCGATCCATCGTTGATGAGGTCCGCCACTGCTTTCATTCTTTCAGCCGACCCTACAGAGGTGCCGCCGAACTTTAAAACTTTCATCTAGTTGGTCTGAAATAAAAAGTATAGTCAGAAGATGATCAGGTATAGCCTTCTGCAAGGTATAGGGTGAGCAAAATCCGGCTGCAAATTTAACAAATTCAGTGCAGAAGTGTGATAACTGGCTAAAAAAGAAAAGGCAGCCGATTGCGGCTGCCTTCTCCTGTAGTGTCATACCTGGGCTTAGTTTTTCATGATGCGTGTGGTTGACTCCATGCCCGCGCCCACTACCTTCAGAATGTACATGCCGGACTGCAGCTGTTCCAGGTTCAGCTCAAGTCTGTTCACCCCGGCGTCAAGCTGCAGGTCTTGGTTCATGACACGCCGCCCGTTCATGTCGTAGATAGTCATAGCGGCCGCCTGCGCCTCCGGTGCCGTAAGCGTTACCTTGATCACATCCTGGAATGGGTTCGGATAAGCTTGGGTCGCCAGCTCACGTTCCAAGCCTCTGGCGTTCACCGCAATCACGTTGCTGTAAGCAAACTGCCCATCGGTATCCACCTGCTTGAGTCGGTAGTAGACGGTGCCCTGCACCGGCGTGCGGTCTACGAACTGGTACTTGGTCTCCAGGCTGGTAGTGCCTTTGCCTTTCACCGTGCCGATCTTCTCAAAGCTCCTCGCATCGTGGCTGCGCTCAATCTCAAACCGGTCGTTGTCCAGTTCCGAAGCCGTGAGCCACTCCAGGTGCGCCTGGTTGTTGCGGACAGCGGCCGTGAAGTAGACCAGCTCGACTGGGAGTGGGATGATGATTGGTTCGTTGCCTATGAGACGAATGACGATGCTGAGGGTGGTAACCTCATCAAACTCATCTGTTAGCTGAATAGTTAGAGGATATACGCCTTCGGTGTCACCAAGAAGACTAACATTGGAAACGCTGATTGTTCCATTAGTTGTATTAAAATCTATACCTTCCGGCAGGCTTCCAAATAAGATTTCTGCGTTTTCTATATCGCCGTCAGGGTCCGTTGCAAATGCGAGCACATCACCATTCGCATATTCATTATTATACCTTGGCGGATTGATGGTATAAAAGGCATCGCAGTTAACTAAAATTTCTACATCATCCGTTGATGGAGTGGCGTCATCGTCACACTGTGAAAGGGAAGTCCACCGGAATATATACCTACCAGAAGTCAACCTGTGATAGTGGCGTTTGGATCGTTTGGTGATGTAATAGGCACAGTAGGTCCCTCAATTTGTGTCCAGGTACCGGCATCTGGCCCCACATCATTAGCATTTAATACAACTGACGACGTGCCGCAAATTCTCTGATCCTCTCCGGCATTGGCTTGCAAGGTTTCGTTAGTTACGATAATTGTGGCTGTATTAACCAACACCAAATTATTACATCCTCCACCACTTACTGTTGCATAAAATACTACCTCACCTTCTGTATTTAGTGTAGGGGTTGGCAAACTTCTTACGTCTCCATTTCCAGTAAACGAGCCAATGAATTGGTCACCCGAAGGATTAAATGTTGGTCCTAGTCTACGGTATATTCTATAGGTATAATTACTATTATCTTCTGTAGCTACATTTATCCGGTTACCCGACCCCACACATACCTTTGCATTATTCGAGAAAACAGCATTGTTAACGGTTGGACCCGCAATAAATATTTCACCTTGGTCAAGTATGGTAACTCCACAGGCTCCTTCTCCTGGAAAGGACACACGTAGGCCGATAGTTGTGAAAGTAGTGATAGGGCCAGAGTTCAATACAATTGCTCCTGTTGATCCAGGGACAGGAGCTCCTACTACATCACCGGTCACCTGATTAACCAACTGGTAAACGTATGCAGGATTTGAGCCAGTTAAGGAGTAACTAACACTACCGGTTCCGCATACAGGTTGCGCACCTATAGGCGTCAGTGTCAACCCTGTAGTAGCTGGTTGTGGCCGTACTGTTACCGTTGCTGTGTTAGCCGAAATAGCGTCGCAGGCTGTACCATCCAAGCTTCTGGCTCTGTAATTAACTGTCTGTGTGATGTTGGCTGAAGTTAAATTGGTGAAAGGACCAGAAACTAGAGTAATAGGCCCACCTGTACCAACTACAGAATTGCCTGATTCTTGATTGTTAACTATTAACCGGTAGATGATGCCGTATTCTGAGCCCGACAAGGTAAAGCTGGTGGTGTTGCCGCCGCAAACTTCCGTTGTGGTAGGGCTTAGTGTAAAGGCAGCTGCCGGAGGACTACATGTTACAATGACTGACTCTGATTGTCTGCTTTCACAGCCATTTGGTGGCGTGAAGGTGGCAGTTACAGTTGCCCCGGCAAACAAATCGAGTGGCGATATACCTTCTACACCCCAGGTAGTGCCTGAGATAAAAACAGGTGTTGGATATGGCGTGCCTTCGATGTACAGCGTGATCTGAGCTCCGGCTGCGGAAGCTGGTGCCGTACCTGTTATGGTTGTGGCGCCTGCCGTGATCGGGTTAACAGTTAAGACACCTTCTGGTCCAGGCGTAGCCGTTACAATGTTAGAGTTTACACTCGATATGTTGCCTGCTGATACTGCTCTGGCTGAGATAGGGGTTCCAGCAGCAATGCCTCCGGCTGTGGTTGATGTAAAATCCGCTACCCAAACACCCGTGCTGGTAACAGTTGCAGTTAGCGGTGTGGTACCGTCATTTTGAGTAACAAGCGCACCTGTTCTATTACCGGCCGTGCCACCTGTGTAAAACTGAATCGTTGTACCGATCGGGTTTGTAGAGGTACCTGATAAGGTAGTAACAAACCCGCAGTCAGGCGCATTGATCACAGGAGCAGTTAAGGTTGGACGAACAGTTACAAAGTTGGAAGGAGCAGATGTTAAACCACAACCATCACCAAAGGTAGAGCGAACAGATAAAATATCGCCAGGAGCTAATGGAGTGGTGAGATTCGCTATGGTTAATGTGTAGGGGCTTGATCCTGCGATAGTGGCAGTAGCTCCTGTCTGATTACCGTTTCTATACAAGACGATTGTTCCTGTGCCTGTCACATTGGCTGGACCTGCCCCACTAACAGTAACAGTTAACGAAGTGAGGTTAGTTGGAACATTTGTGGGGGTAGTTGTGAAGGCTGTGCCATCATAAGTTGCGCCTGTAATGTTTACTAACTGAGAGTTAACTGTTGAATTACCACCAGTAGTTCTACAAAGTTGGTTGGAATTAATAGATTCGCAGCCAGTAGGGTTTCCATTTGCATCAATTGGGGTTGTAGTAATAATATAATTTGTATTATTAGCTGTGCCGTAATTAATTTCTCCAGAACTGCCCTGGTTTAGTGTGAATATCTCCTCGTGGACTGGTTGTTGACTTCTAGTTGTACCACTTATAGTATATACCTTAACCTGTTGACGGCCTGATAAATCTGTTGTAAATAATATGTTTCTTGGGTTGCTCTGTCTGGTGCCCGTAATTCTTGGCGCAGGAGTAGTGCATATACCAGTTGTAACCGTTACGGCATTAGAAAGGGGCGAGATGGTTTTACCAGGTGCCGTCACTCTGGCTGTAACGGTGCTTCCTGGTGTCAGTAAAGTACTTGGTATACCGCTCAGTGTCCAGGTTCCGTTCGCACTCACAGTTGGACAAGTTAGTTGACCAGCGCCTCCACAGATGGATGCACCATTTAGGAGTACATCCACAACAGTGCCTGGTATCTCTGTGCTGGTGCCCGAAATGGAAGTACTGTTGGCATTTATCGGACCATTTACTACTGGCGCTGCAGAAGGAGCAGGGGCTATACCTGAGCTTCTGATCTGGGTTAGAGAGGTAGGTTGAAATACGCCCAGTAAAGCACGCCATGCATCCGGTGCATTGTAGCCATATGATTGAAAATTGACACCACCCACATCTGAAATAGTACCTGTAAAACCACTTTGCGCACTTGTAATGGTAATACCGCTCATACGCAACTGGGTAGTAGGCGTAATTGCTTCTCCGAATACACTAAGTGGCACATAAAAATCGTAAAAATAATCAGGATCGCCTCCGTTTGTGGAGCCAGCTACTGATCGCTGAGAATATTGGTCAACTGCCCCTATAAAAATGGTGCCGCTTGTCGTGCCTCTATGGTCCAATACCTGTACAGCTGAATTAGAAGCTAAAAGCACTTCAAACTCAAATCCAGGGTTTGCTCCCGTACCCTCAAACAAATTGTTCGAGTCGATCAGGACGCTGTAGCCCTTTGACGCACTTGAGTTACCCCCTACACGCATTCGGAACATGAGGTTTGTGCCATCGAAATACACGGCAATGGGCGAGCCTGTGGAGGGAGAAGTGATAGGGGTAGCAGGTCCAGCCAGGTCTGTGTGGCCACCTGCAGTGCCTGTATTGAGATCTCCGGTGGGTTCTGACGTAAGGGCCGGAAACTGTCTGTAAGGAATCTCACTGTTACCTACTCCTTCATCTCTTCCATTGGTGAATCCTGTTCTATTGATGGAGACATACCCATCTCTATTAGGGTCCAATATTTGTTGTCCGGTTCCGACTGATGGTCTTATGATGAGGCCTGGTGTGGTTTGCGCAAATGCACCTGCGATCGTGACTACGAATAAAATGGCAACCCATAGGGTGCTACGTAGAAACGAGACTTGTATAATTTTTTTCATAGTCCAAGTAAAAGTTTGTTATAGCATGTACTTTTTAGGGTAAACAACACAATAACTAATAGTCTGTAAATGGTGCGAAATGGCTTGTCCAGACTACTTGTCCAGACTATTAGATTGTATTGGGTTATACGTTCCTGTGCTACAAAACTTTAGTGTGCAATTGGATGGAAATTGGAGAGGTTTACTTGTTATAATTGTATTAATAAGACGCTATATTTTTATAGAAATATCTAGTGATATAGAGACTCTTAGCTATTTCTTGTGTTATGAGGGGTTTTAAGAATAGTGTCTTGGCCTAGGAGCTGGCAGATTGGTAAGGGGTTGAATTAAGTGAAAAAAACAGTGCAATTTTTGTAAAGGGATTGAGTTGTTTGAAGAGCGGAAATGTACAATATTTACGCTCTATAGCATGAGTGAATATAAGGAAGGTGAGTTGAGGTAAGAATTTAAAAAATCCTTGATTTTCTAAACGATCGAAAGAACGATACTGGCTGCATTTCCACCGAAGCCAGCGGCATTTACTAAGATGCGACGCATAGGGCCAGAAGTGTGTGTTGGGAGTAAATTCGTATAACCTGGGGTAGTAATTTGCTGGGATGAGAGCAGGTGCAGGGCATATTGTAGACTCAATGCACCGGAGGCACCTAACGTGTGACCTATCAAGTGCTTGTTCGTAGTCAGAGAAGGTAATTTATCGCCTAATACAGCTTCGATCGCAGCTAGTTCAGCATTATCTCCGGCTCTGGTGCCAGGGGAGTGGTGATGATCGCATCAATCTGGTTATCATCTTGACCAAGATGACTAATGGCATGTCGCATGGATCTCTGGAAATTCTGGCCCTCTGCTGATATACCTGTTTTACTCGTGATTTGCTCAAACCCAAAACCGACTGCTTCTATAATGACATCAGCTGTTCTAAGTTCTGTTGAAAGAGCTTTTTCGAGAGCGAAAACACCAGCGCCTTCCCCTAACACAAAGGTGTTTTGCCCGGAGATGCCGTAGGGCTGACAAGGAAATAAATCATCTTGTAACCTGGAATATATACCCACCGCTTTCATCTGGGCTATGGTAAAATCTGTGAGTGGCGCTTCGGTACCGCCTGCCAGAAAGCGATTTGCCATACCTGCCCTGAGCCAAGCAACCCCGTTGGCTACAGCCATGAGTGCCGTACTACAGGTAATAGAGTGGCTGATCTGGGCGCCACCGGCATTCACAGCATGTCCTACCCAACTCGATAAATTGCCCAAAGTGGTCGTAGGGGAGGAGGAGGAGGAAAGCTGGCCTAGCTGATATGCGTCGTAATGGTGCTCAAACAATCCGGTTGCTCCTCTGGAGGAGCCAATGTTCACCGCCAGATCTTCCTGCTGAGCTGTACCCTGGTTTAACCAACCTGCCTGCGTAGTAGCCTGTATTGCCGCAAAAATTGCCAGATGCACAGAGCGATCCAACTGGCGGTAGCCCGAATTACTGGAGATAAGTGCCTGTAGTGCTGCCTCTGCCGTTGGCGGAAGGGAAGCTACGGGGGTGGGTTGCCCTTGATGTTGTATAATAGTGATGGCAGGCTTTCCAGCAAGGTAGCCTTGAGCAATCGTTTCACTATCGGCCCCAAGCGATGACACAGCACCACAGCCTCTGACTACGATATGTTCTTTTGCAGATTTCAAATCAGCCGCAAATGTAGCAGAAATTAAGCTTAATCATGCAGAGTGGTCTGCTGAGGGGGCTCAAAATAGCGGTTGCCCGTAATGAGTTCCTGCATGCCTCGTATGGTCTGGTACACCTGATCTAATTGTGCATCAGTAATACAATATGGTGGGATGATGTAAATAATGTTGCCGAGCGGACGCAGGATCACCCCTTGCTCCAAGGCGAAACTATAAAGTGTGTCGCCCAGTTTGTTGAAGTAAGAAGTGCCGTCCGCCTCGAACTCCACCGCCAGAATAGTTCCCTGCTGACGTACTTCAACGACTTTGGGCATCGATTTGAGTTGTTCTGCAAAAGCTGTGTGACGCTGGCTGATGTGCGTGATATGTTGTTGTGTTTCTTCCTGCAGCAGCAAGTCCATGCTGGCCAGGCCAGCGGCGCATGCAACTGGGTTGCCCGTGTAACTGTGCCCATGAAACAGGGTCTTGTGCTTATCGTCGCTCAAGAAGGCTTCGTAAATTTTTTCATTGCAGGACGTGGCGCCTAAAGCATGGTACCGCCTGTCAACCCCTTGGACATGGTAACCATGTCAGGTTTGAGCTGTTGGTAATCACTGGCAAAGATACGTCCAGTGCGTCCAAAGCCCGTCATCACTTCGTCGGCGATGGTCAGGATCTCGTGCCGCTGGCAGATATTTAGAAGTTGGTCCAAAATGTCCGGGGTATACATGACCATACCTGCAGTGCCGAGCACCAGCGGCTCGTAAATAAATGCGGCTATGTCGCCACCGTGGGCATAGGCCTCCAGCTGTTTTACTGTCTTCTCTTCGTTGTCAGGTATAGGCACATCAATAAAGCAGACCTCAAACAAATAAGACCAAAAGGGCGCCGTGAAGGCGCTGCGTGCACTCACCGCCATTGCCCCGAAGGTATCGCCGTGGTAGCTGTTGCGAAAAGCGATGATTTTACGCTTCGGTATACCCTTGTTCTGCCAGTACTGGATCGCCATTTTGAGTGCGACTTCTACGGCTGTAGAGCCATTGTCGGAGTAGAAGATGCGGCTCTGGCCTGTTGGCAGGATCTGTATGAGTCGCTCGGCAAAGGTAATGGCGGCAGGGTGGGTGAAGCCGGCGAAGATTACGTGCTCCAGCGTCTGCAACTGATCGGCTACCTTTTGCGCGATATAAGAATGCGCATGCCCGTGCAGGTTCACCCACCACGAAGCTACGGCATCGATGTACGTCTTTCCATCCTCCGCATACAACAGCGCTCCTTCGCCCCGGACGATCGGTATAGGGAGGGCAGCGGTTTTCATCTGTGTGTACGGATGCCAAATGACGTTATGATCGCGTTCTGCTAAGCTCATTTTTGAATGAGTGAGTTAGTAAATGAGTGATTTTAGTAGAGTTTAATCAATAGGCTTTCAGGTTGTTTATCCTTTGTTATACAGGCTTACAGGTATGGTACAAAACTCTTAGCATACTCAGCTACAGCCTCTTGGCAGAAGTCGGCTTCCTGACGGATAGACGGTAGTCGGCGCAAGCTGTATACTTGATGATGAAGTCCTCGGATGTCTGGTTCTCCTCTCCGTTGAAAATAATGCCCGCCACCGGCACTTTGCGGTAACGCAGTACCTCTGCTGTGAGCAAGGTATGGTTAATGCTGCCGAGGTAGTTTCTGGAAACGAGGATCACCTCCAATCCCAGTTGTTGCACCAGGTCCAGCACTAAGTAGCGCTTGTTCAAGGGCACCATCAATCCGCCCGCACCTTCTACGATCAGGTTGTTCTGTGTTTCAGGAAGCTCCAGTCCGTGCACGTCGATCTCGATGCCTTCGGCTGCCGCCGCTTTGTGCGGAGAGGCGGCCATCTTAAGGCGGTAGGCTTCGGGGTGAAACACGGACTTTTCATTTGAAATAAGACTTTTAACCGTGTCTGTGTCGGTAAAGTCTAGACCGCCCGCCTGTACGGGTTTCCAGTAGTCGGCCTGCAGTGCTTCGGTGAGAATGGCTGCGGCAACTGTCTTGCCAACGTCCGTTCCGATGCCTGTTACAAAATATCTTTTCATGTACCTTTCGCTATGGCCTGCACGAGGCCGTCAATTTCTTCTTCACTATTATAGGCATGCACGATCACGCGGAGCCGCTCTGTGCCGGCGGGCACAGTAGGGGGCAGCACGGGGCGCACATCATATCCTGCTTGTTGCAGCGCAGCCGCTAGCGCCTTGAGTTGCCGGGACTGTTGCGGGAAAACAGATAGGATCACACTGTTTTCCGGAGTGCAGCGAATGCTGCTAAGTTTGTTCAGTTTCTGGTACAGTCGGGTCGCTAATTGCTGCACGCGCTCACGCTCAGGCGCGAGTTTGGACAGCAGGGTATAAGCACACTTTAGGGCCACCAGCGCATGCGTCGGTAGGCCTGTCGTGTAAATAAATGCTCTACTATAATTAATCAAAAAGTCGCGCAGCACCTTGGGCCCAACCACGGCAGCCCCGTGACTGCCCATGGCTTTGCCATAGGTGATTACCTGCGCAAACACCTGGTCCTGTAGTCCAAGTGCCACTGTCAACCCTTCACCGTTCGGGCCATACAAACCCACGGCATGAGCCTCGTCTACAATCAAAGCGGCGCTGTACTCGTTACATACCTGAGCCAGCTCCTTTAGCGGTGCCTTGTCGCCGTCCATGGAGTAGACAGATTCCACCACCACGTATACCTGTCCGGTTGCGTGCTTCAGCTTTTGCCGTAAATCCTCCACACTGTTGTGGCGGAAGGCGTAGGTCTTGGCAAAGCTCAGGCGCAGGCCGTCTTTCATGGAGGCATGGCTGGCCTCGTCATAAAACACGGTATCGCTACGCTGCGGCAGGGCAGACAATAGGCCCACGTTTGCCGTATACCCGGAGTTAAAAAGCAACGCCGCCTCCCCCTTGTGGTAGGGCGCAATGATACCTTCCAGCTCTTCGAAGAGGCCGTGGTTGCCCGAAAGTAGTCGGGAGCCAGTTGCCCCCAATGGTAAATGCCTGTAGTGCTCCTCTTCCTTGTGGATAAGCGCCCGCAATTTCTCACTGCGAGCAAGGCCGAGGTAATCGTTGGAACAGAAGTCAACTAGTCCGGCAGTGATTTTAAGCGTACGCAAAGTACCCTGCGCCGCCCGTTCAGCCAGCTTCTGCTGTAGTTTATTTTTCAGGACATCAGACATGGATTAGAACTCAGTTTTCTGATTTCAATATAGGTTTAATGTCTTGATGCCTCTAAAGTTTAGAGATCAAAAATGATGTCATCTCCTAAAGTATGACATCAGTATCATCAGGCTGGGCT
Source organism: Pontibacter sp. BAB1700 (assembly GCF_000277005.1). Taxonomy (NCBI): domain Bacteria; kingdom Pseudomonadati; phylum Bacteroidota; class Cytophagia; order Cytophagales; family Hymenobacteraceae; genus Pontibacter; species Pontibacter sp. BAB1700. The sequence goes on from NZ_AKIS01000116.1 coordinate 37,168, forward strand.
TCCACACCAGGGTTCCCCTCTAGAGAAGGGCAGGGGTGTGTTATAGCTATTGCCTTAATCCTTCGCCTAAAACCCATTCAGGATGACAGAGACAAGAGGCTTTCCGGTAAATTTTGTATTACCAAAGATCTAGCAAACGTGCTGTGCTTCTTCTTTAAAGGATTTTCTTGGAGTAAGACCCAACAGGTCAAACATAGCTTTATCGGCGTCGAAGTCCGGGTTTGGCGTCGTCAAAAGCTTTTCGCCAGTGAAGATGGAGTTGGCACCAGCCAGGAAACAAAGTGCCTGATCGGTCACGCTCATGCGCTCGCGGCCTGCTGACAGGCGTACCATGGTCTTGGGCATCAGGATACGGGCCGTGGCGATCATGCGTACCATTTCCCAAACGGTAACCAGCGGCTGGTTTTCCAGTGGCGTGCCTTTTACCGGTACCAGTGCGTTTACCGGCACTGATTCCGGGTGCTGCACCAGGGTGGACAAGGAATGGAGCATACCGATACGGTCTTCGTCTGTCTCGCCCAGACCGATAATGCCACCAGAACAAACCGATATACCTGCCTTGCGCACGTTCTCGATTGTGTCGAGGCGGTCGTCGTAGGTACGGGTCGTGATGATGTTGGAGTAGTTCTCCTCAGACGTGTCGAGGTTGTGGTTGTAGGCGTACAAGCCGGCTTCTTTCAGCTTCTCAGCCTGGTACTCGTTCACCATACCCAGGGTACAGCAAACTTCCAGTCCCATCTCGTTCACACCTTTCACCATATCAAGCACTTTGTCGAAGTCGCGGTTGTCGCGCACTTCGCGCCAGGCGGCACCCATGCAGAAACGGGTAGAACCGCCGTCTTTGGCACGCTGCGCAGCCGTGAGTACCTGCTCCTGGCTCAACAGTTTGTGCACATCCACACCTGTATGGAAGCGTGCCGCCTGCGGACAGTAAGAGCAGTCTTCCGGACAGCCACCGGTTTTTACTGACAACAAAGTACACACCTGCACCTCACCAGTAGCCTGGTGCTGCTTATGTACATTGGCTGCTTCTACAATCAGTTCCAACACCGGTTTATAATAGATCGCTTTGATCTCCTCCAGTGTCCAGTCGTTACGTATGGCTGCGTTAAGTCCGTCTTGCGTCATGTTTATCGGGTTTGGATTACGAAGATAATTTGAAGATTTAGGAATAAAAAATCAAGGTTGGGGGTATATTCAGTGGATAACTTGTTAACTATTTAAGCACGTGTACTATTTCTGTGGAAAAAATGGTTTGTTAATTTGTTGGGAAGCAGCTTTCAGTAGGGCTGCGCGGCCCTCATGCTGTGGAAATAAAGTTGAAGCCGGACTTGCTGTTTGATGGCCCCAGGCTTTGTACAGGGCAACAGAAGAAGGGATTTTGGGGTATACCTGAATCTGTAAATTGTACCGATCTCTTCTTCATTGTTGACATATGCATTTGACCTCTACTTCCCCTACCACCACACCCTTGTTGCTTTCACCTGAAAATGTGCTTCGGAAGCTTGCTGTCATTATTTTCGTGCTGCTGCTGGCTGATATTGCCGGGATTTTACTGGACAGTGTTTTGCACTACGAATCAAGGTTGACGCGGATATTGATGTATTATTTTACTTTCAACGGCGAGAGCAACATACCTGCTTTTTTCTCTTCGGTGATGTTGTTAGCTGCCAGTGGACTCCTTTTTCTTGTTCACCGCCAACACAAGCACTCTGTACAGGAAACCTATGCCCGTCATTGGTTTATCCTGGGGTGCATTTTCCTGTTTATGGCCATCGATGAGAACACACAGATACACGAGCGGGTGGCGGATTTTGTGCGTCCGCGTCTGGCAACCGATTTGTCAGGCATGCTGCATTGGGCCTGGGTGGTGCCCTATAGCGTGCTCACGCTGGCGGTTGTTGCTTATTTTATCGGCTTTGTGCTTCGCCTGCCCGCTTATACCCGCAATCTCATCCTGCTGTCGGGTGCGCTGTTTGTGGGCGGTGCGCTCGGGCTGGAGTTTTTTGAAGGCTATCTGTACAAGCGCTACGGGCTAGACCACCTGTACAACCGCATCCTCTACTGCCTGGAAGAGCTAATGGAAATGTCAGGGGTAGCGTTGTTTATCTATGCCCTGCTCGACTACCTGACAAGATATGGCACCCAGATCCTGATTGCTCCCAAAAACAGAGACGTATAATATGTGTACCTTTGCCAGTGCGCGGGCAGGTCGCCCGGCGCTCTATACCTGAATCTATGTCATTTTCGTCATTAGGCCTTTCGGCACCACTGCTTCGTTCCATTCAAGAGCAAGGCTATACAGCTCCTTATCCTATACAGACACGGGCTATACCTGCCATTCTGAAAGGAAAGGACCTGTTAGGTATAGCCCAGACCGGCTCCGGCAAGACGGCTAGTTTCGCGTTGCCTATACTGGAGCTATACCAGCAGAAGCAGGCCGGCCGTAACCGCTATGTGCGCACGCTGGTGCTGGTGCCGACACGCGAACTGGCGGTACAAATCGAAGAGGTGTTCAGAGCATTCGGTAAAGGACTGGGCAGACCGGTGAAGACGCTGGCCGTGTATGGTGGCATCTCGATCAACCCGCAGATGATGAAGCTAAGCGGTACAGATGTGCTCGTTGCCACGCCTGGCCGACTGCTCGACCTGATCGAAAACAAAGCAGTGCACCTTTCAGAGGTAGAAACGCTGGTGCTCGATGAGGCAGATAAAATGCTGAATCTGGGGTTTCAGGAGGAGGTGAACAAGCTGCTCGGCATGTTGCCAGCCGGGCGGCAGAACCTCCTGTTCTCAGCTACATTGAGCCAGGATGTGGAGGATCTGATCAGCAAACTGCTGACGGACCCGGTGCGGGTAACCGTGCAGGAGGAAGCCACGGTGCCGGAACTGATCAAGCAGGTAGCCTACCAGGTAGATCCTGAGAAGAAAGGGCCGCTGCTGCGTTACCTGATCCGGCAGCACGACATGCAGCAGGTGCTGGTATTTGCTTCGTCCATCCGTACGGCTGATAATGTGGTGGGTAAACTCAAAAAGCACGGAATTGAAGCCGCTGCTTTTCACGGTGACAGAAGCCAGGGCGGCAGAACGGAGGCGCTTCGTCAGTTCAAGGCGGGCAAGCTCCGCGTACTGGTCGCCACCGATCTGGCCTCACGAGGTATAGACATCAAGTTCCTGCCTTATGTGATCAACTACGAACTGCCGCGCTCTCCTAAAGACTATGTGCACCGGATCGGGCGTACAGGCCGTGCCGAAGCCTCCGGCGAAGCCATTTCGCTGATCACACCGGAAGATGCCCATCACTTTAAAATCATCCAGAAAAAAATGGGAGTGAGGGTGGAGGTGCTTCCTACAGGCGAAATTGAACTGCAGGGACAGTAAGGTATAGGTATAAACTTAGCAGGTAATGCGAACCACAGGTACAGCCACAAAGCTTTAGCTTCATTTTTAAACAAAGCGCCCTTTCTGCTTTAACAGAAAGGGCGCTTTGTTTGCTCTAGCTCTTCTTGAGCAGATGACTTAAGTCACCGGTCCGGAACCAGCGATAGCCGTAGGCATCGAGCGTAATGTAGTGTTTACCCTTCTCGTCAGCTTCGCTTTCATAGTTCACCATCAGGTCGATCAGCTTTTGCTCTTTTTCTTTTTGACCGTTTTGCTTTTGCTTTAAGTCTAAAATTACCTCGTGTGCTTTTTCATCGAAGTTGTGCAGGATGATCAGGGAGCTGCCTTGCCAGCTGTAGTGCATGCAGAGTACCTTCGGTTTGTTTGTTTTCAGGATTTGCAATCCCCAAAGCCAATCTCGGTACACTCCTGCCTTAGGCGGATCAAGGCTGTCATCCAGTTTAGAAGTGAATCCGGTTCACGACGCTGGTTCTCTACATTCACATGGTGATAAGAGTAAGGACCTTTGTCAATGACAGGATGCACCAGTTTGTCTGCTTCGGAAAAGCCCGCTTGGTGGTCATCGGTCCATTGCATTGGTGTGCGCACGGCGTCCCGTTCATTCAGACTCAGGTCATCCCCCATGCCTATTTCATCGCCATAACGGATAACGGGAGTGCCCGGCAAAGAGAACATCAGGCTATAAGCTAACTCACTTTGCTGGCGGTTTCCCAGCATAGTAGAAAGACGACGGCGGATGCCCCGATCGTAAAGCTGCATGTCTTTATCCGGGGCGAAACGGGCAAATACCTTTTCACGCTGTTCATCGGTTAGGCGACCCAGGTCCAGTTCGTCGTGATTGCGCAGGAAGTGGGCCCACTGCACCGTTGCCATGTGGGTGCGTGTTTCTTCCAGGGCCTCCACCAGAGGCTCTATTTCGCCGGTAGCCAGGGCGTAAAACAGGTGCTGGTTCACATAAAAGTTGAACATCATCTGAATGCCATCCCCTTTATCACCGAAGTATTTTTTAGTTTCCTCAGGGAGTACGTTAGCTTCGCCCAGCAGAATAGCATCCCCACGCCGCCATTGCAGAAAGCGTCGCATGTCACGCAGGTAATCAAAGTTTAGTTCATGATTATCTGAACCCGGTACGGGCGACTCGATCATAAAAGGCACAGCATCTACCCTGAAGCCACATACCCCCAATTGCAGCCAAAAGCCCATGATGCGCTGAATCTCTTCACGCACTTTGGGGTTGTCCATGTTAAGATCGGGCTGAAATTCGTAGAAGCGGTGGAAATACCAGGACTTCGCTTTCTTGTCGTACGTCCAGGTAGAGTCCTGCACCCCCGGGAACACCATGCCCTCGTCCCAGTCAGAAGGCTTCTTTTTAGACCATACATACCAGTCGCGGTGCTCGGCATCTTCGCTGCTGCGGGCATCCTGAAACCAGGGGTGCTGGTCGGAGGTATGGTTCACCACCAGATCGATGATGACCTTGATGCCGCGCTTATTGGCCTGGTGCATGAACTCGACAAAGTCACCGCTGGAGCCGTGCCGTTGATCGACACCATAGTAATCGTACACATCGTAACCATTGTCCTTGTTGGGGGTGGGTTGGAAGGGGGCTAGCCAAACACAGTCGATGCCCATAGCGTTGAGGTAATCAAGGCGGCGGGCCAGACCTGCGAAGTCACCCACGCCATCGCCGTTCAGGTCCATGAACGTTTCAAGATCGAGGCTGTAGATGATAGCATTTTTGTACCAGAGCTCTTCAAGCATAGCGAATCGGTTTTGGTTGGTTAAAACTTGATTCGTCTATACGGGAGTTTGGCGTTGAAAGTCGGGAGCGGAGGTATAAGTTCGGCTGTGCCCTTTTGTTAGCGCTTAGTTTTGGCCTGCCAGTCTTCGTAGCGCATTTCAAATTTGATTTCTGAACCGCCGTGTATACCTGTTTCGCGCCAGCCTTGTCGACGGTAAAAGACCTCAGCCCTTGTGCCGGGGTCGGTGCCCAGCCATATTGTTTCTTTCGTTTGTCGGAAGTACCAGTCAAGCATGATGCGGTGCAGTTGCTTGCCTATGCCTTGGCCTTCAAATTCCGGTAGCAGAAATAAAGCCCACACATTGTGCTCCTGCAGGTCGACGATTGAGAAGCCGACCACTTGGCCATCAACTTCGCACACCCAGCCTTTGCCGCGCTCGTTCAGGTATAGCGCGCAGAGCTCGTCCGTCACCAGCGTCGGGTCAGAGAGGATATTCTCTTTTACGGAGTGACGGATGATCTGGAGTCGGGGGATATCGGCGGTGGTGGCTTCGCGGAAGAGCATTACTTCTCCTTCTCCTCTACAACTTCACCATTCCGGTAAAGGCGTGTTTTGTATACCTTGCCTTCGTCGTTGTGGTACTTCCAGGTGCCGGTGGCTTTGTTGTTGCGGTGCTGGCCCAGCACTTCTACTTTGCCATTCTCGAAGTACTGTTTGTAAGGCCCAAAGCGAAGGCCGTCTTTATAGCTTGTCTCGGACTTGAGTTTGCCGCTTTCATAGAACTCCTGGCTGCTCACGATCTTGCCATCGCCTTTGCCATAGGTATATTTTGCCTTAGCCTGACCGTTTTCATAGTAAACAATGCGCTCGCCTGTCAGCTTGTTAGCGTTATAGGTTTCAGCTACCTCTACCTTCTTACCCGGGGCGTCATAGTAGGTTTTCCAGCTGCCGGTGCGCAGTTTGTTTTTGTATTGCTCCTCGGCTTTTATGTTGCCGGATGGGTAGTAGGTCGTGATCTTGCGGTCATCGCCATTGTTACTATATTGTCCTTCTTCCTTCAGCTTGCCGTCTTCAAAGTATACCTGCGATAGGCCCTGTACCTGTCCGTTGCGGTAGGTGATCATGCTGCGCAGGTTGCCATTCTCGAAGTATGACTTGGAAGGTCCGTGCATTTTACCAGAAACAAAGCTGCCTTCTGTGCTCAGTTTACCGCTGCGATAGTAGCTCTTGAAGGTGCCGTTACGCTGACCGGCCACATTGATCACTTCGGTTTCGAGTTGGCCATTGTCGAAGTAAGTCTTGTAGGACCCTTCCAGCATACCGTTGCGATAAGTGGCATCCGTCTCGAGGTTGCCATTATCGAAGTACGTTTTGGCCGGACCGTTCTGCTGGCTGTTCTTGTAAGTGATCTCTGATTTGAGTTTTCCGTTCGGGTAAAACTCCCGCACCAGACCCTCCGGGAAACCGTTTACAAAAGAGGTTTCCTTACGCACCTTGCCATCCGCATAAAAAGTCTTGAACACATCGCTCTGCTGGTCCTTATCATAGCTGCCTTCCTGCAGCAGACGGCCGTCCGGATGGAAAGCCTTGAAAGGCCCCTGTTTCTGATCCTGTACGTAAGTTACCTGCATGCGGGGTTGTCCGTTCTGGTAGAACTCCGTGAACACGCTGTCCTTTTTGCCTTCCACAAATTTGGCAAAGGCCTCCCGCTCGCCGGTAGGATAGTAGCGGTTGTAGTAGCCAACAATGGCCGAATCCGGCGTCATATAGTATACCTCCTTCACGCTGGTCATGGACTCGTCGTGATAGGTTACCACTTTGCGTTGGGTCTGTCCATAAGCCACGGCGCTGAAAAGTAAAACAGCCGGTAAGATTGAAAGCAATTTCGACATGGGTACTAGTTTCTGTCTGATAAATTTTGATAAGCGTGTAAGGTCGTATTAGGGGTAAATCTATTGCCAAAATACCCCTTGTCCTGTCACGTATATGGTCATACCTTCTTTTTAGTGATTTCCTTTGCCACTAACTTCATAAACGGGTCGGTATCCCGCACATATTTCTGGGCTAGCTCTACAGCCTTATTGTGGTTCACTTTGTTCAGGCTCAGCAAGGCGCGTCTTATCACATACTTGTCTTCGCTGTTGATCAGCTGCAGGAGCATCTTCTCTCGACCTTCCACTTCTACATTCCCAAGCAATTCGGCCATTTGCCACCTGGCCTGTGGCTGGTCAGAAAAAACAGCCTTCCGCACAAAACGCAGTGGGCTTTCCAGTTTCTCCTCCACACTTTTCAGCACTACACCCGCTTCGTTGTCAATAGCCAGCGCATATACCAGCAGTTGCGCCAAATCATGGTTGAACTCCTGGTTTAGTTGTTCCAGCGCTTCGTTGGCTGCTTTGTAGAGTGCGTCCCATCCGGGGTACTCAGCTTCCCACTCGCCTAAACCTCTGTTTTCATTATATGTATCGGGCGTCATATCGGCCCACTCCCAGAACTTTGCTAGCTCGTTTTCTAATGACATAAGCGATTCAAATTGGATAAACACCAAAAGTATGGCAAACAGTTTAATATGCTGACCAAGGTATAAAAAAGAAGCCTTACGAAATAACGTAAGGCTTCCTGCAAAAAATATACCGCAAAGCGGAGATTACATTTTCTCGATCACAAGGGCAGAGGCACCGCCGCCACCGTTGCAAATACCGGTCACACCGATCTTGCCGCCTTTTTTGTCGAGCACGTTGCATAGGGTAGTTACGATACGGGCACCGGAAGCGCCAAGTGGGTGGCCCAGGGATACAGCACCACCGAATACGTTCACGTTGCCGCCTTCCAGACCCAGTTTCTGGTTATTAGCGATCGATACCACAGAGAATGCTTCGTTGATCTCGTAGAAGTCCACTTCCTCAGGCGACACGCCGGCGTTTTTCAGCGCCTTAGGTATAGCCAAAGATGGCGTGGTCGTGAACCAGATCGGATCCTGCTCCGCATCTGCAAAGCCACGGATTTTCGCGATCGGCTTCAGACCCAGTTCTTCCGCCTTCTCTTTGCTCATCAGCAACAGGGCCGCAGCACCATCGTTCAGGGTAGAGGCGTTGGCAGCAGTCACTGTACCTGCCTTGTCGAACACAGGGCGCAGACCGGCCATTTTCTCGAAGTTCACTTTCTTGTACTCTTCGTCTTCTGACACCACGATCGGGTCTTTGCCGCGCTGTGGAATTTCTACCGGCACGATCTCGTCTTTCAGCATACCGGCCTCAGCGGCGGCGGCTACTTTCTTGTAAGACTGCGTGGCGTACTCGTCCTGCATTTCGCGGGTGATCTTCATTTCACGGGCTGTGTTCTCAGCGGCGTTGCCCATGTGGAAGTCATTGTATACATCCCACAGACCATCTTTCATCAGGCCGTCGATCATCTGACCGTGACCCAACTTTGCACCAAAGCGGGCTTTGTCAAGGTAATATGGCACGTTGGACATACTCTCCATACCGCCTGCCACGATGATATCTTTGTGACCGAGCATAATCGCCTGCGCCGCAAACATGATCGCCTTTGTTCCGGAGGCACATACCTTGTTCACCGTCGTACATTCTACTTCGTAGCCCAGACCCGCCTTCACGGCAGCCTGACGGGCAGGCGCCTGGCCTACGTTGGCCGACAGCACGTTACCCATAATCACTTCCTGTACCAGGCTTTTGTCAACACCGGCTTTTTCCAGTGCTCCTTTGATAGCGGCTGCACCCAGTTCCGTGGCAGAAAGGCTGGCCAGAGCGCCGCCAAAGCTACCAATCGGGGTACGCACAGCCGAAATAATATATACTTCCTTCGTTTGCATAAGATTGTGTCTAATAGTTTTATAGTGTGAAATTATCAGGATTCAGGCTGAAAACCAAACAATCGTTAGGTAAATGGCTGCTTTTGTAGCTTAAGGGTTTAAATGCTAAATTGTTAACTTCCCATTAGTAGGCTTGTGGCACATATAGGTGGTGGCGGAACTAACTGCCTTTAAACCTTCATTATAAAGTGAGCTCTAAAGGTATAACGGCCACAGCCGCAAAATAATTTGTACATTTAGAAAACCAATCGAAACCGCTAACCGATAGCAAAGCCTTATACAATGAAGAAATTTTTATTGCTGGCGGCCCTGTTTGGTGCAGGCCTTATTCAGGCGCAGGCACAGCAGCAAGCCTCCAAAAAGCCACTCACCCACGATGTATACGACAGCTGGAAAGGCGTAGGCAGCGACAAGCTCTCCAACAACGGCCAATACGTGCTTTTTAACGTCGATCCGCAGGAAGGCGATGGCGCCCTCTACATCCGAAATTACGCCAGCAAGGCCATGCGCGAGTTCTCCCGCGGTACCAAGGCGGAGTTTACGAACGACAGCCGTTATGCTGTGTTCCAGATCAAGCCGGAGTATAACAAGGTACGTGCGCTTAAGCTGAAAAAGAAAAAAGGCGACGATCTGCCGAAGGACTCGCTGGCTATTGTGACGCTGGAGAACATGAACGTGGTAAAAGTGCCGCGCGTGAAGTCTTTTAAACTGCCAAAGGAAGGCAGCAACTGGCTGGCCTATCAATTGGAAAAACCACTTCCGGCGAAAAAAGAAGCCGCAAAGAAAGAAGACTCTAAAACTGAGCCCGCTATACCTGAGGCGACAAAAACCGAACCTGCCAAGCAGCCGCAGCAAAGCCAGCTGCTAAGCCAAAGCAGAAGAAATCTGAAGGTACGGAGCTGGTGTTGCGCAACCTGCAGACCGGACATGAGCAGCGCTTCGACCGTGTGGTGGATTACATGTTCTCTGAGAAAGGCAACATGCTTTACTTCGTGAAGGATGAACTGGACTCGCTGCACACCGCCGGGGTATACGCTTTCAGTACTGCCGACCTAAAAGTAATGCCAATCGATACGGGAAAGGTAACCTACAAAGGCATCAGCACTGACAAGGCGGGTGAGCAACTGGCCTATGTGGCGACAACCGACTCCACAGGGGCAGAGATACGCTACTTCAACCTATACCACTGGAACAAAAAAGACAACAAAGCGGTAACGCTGGCCGATACGCTTACCAAAGGGATGCCAGCTGCCTGGATGGTGAGCGAACATGGTAACCTGCGCTTCTCGGAAGACGGTCGTCGCCTGTTCTTCGGCACCTTCCCGCGCCCGACCCGCTTTGAAAAAGATACTACTAAACTCGACGAGGAGAAAGTGAGCCTCGACATCTGGGGTTACAAAGATCCGCTGATCCAGCCGATGCAGCTCAAACAGCTGAGTCGCGACCAGAAGCGCTCCTTCCTGGCCCTGTACGACTTGCGCGGTAAGAAAATGCAGCAGCTGGCCACCCTTGAGATGCCAGATGTATATCTGGACGCTAACGGTCAGGCAGATGTGGCTTTGGCAGTGAGTGACGAGAAGTATAAAGTGACGATCGGCTACGATACGCCAACCCGAAAGGATGCCTACCTGATCGATCTGAAAAAGGGAACAGCCAAGCAGATCCTGAAAGAAACAAGAGGCTATCCGCGTCTGTCGCCACAGGGAGCTTACGTGTACTGGTACGAACCTACCGACAGCAGCTGGCACGCAATGAACACCAAGGGCGGTGCCAATATCAACCTGACCAAAGGTATAGGCCAGGCTTTCTATGAAGAGGATAACGATGTGCCGGCACTGCCAGGCTCTTACGGTGCAGCAGGCTGGGTAGAAAAGGACAACGCCTTTCTGGTGTATGACCGTTTCGATATCTGGAAGCTGGACCCAAGCGGCAAGAAAGCCCCTGAGAACCTGACCGACAGGTATGGTCGCAACAACAAACTGCGTCTGCGCTACGAGCAGCTCGACAGCGAAGAGAAATTTATACCTGCAGACGCCACGCTATACCTGAGCGCCTTTAACCTGACCGATAAGTCGGCTGGCTTCTTCCGCGACCATGTGAGCAAAACTGCGCAGCCTGAAAAACTGGTGATGACACCGCATGGCTATACCTCATTGCGCAAAGCCAAGAACAGCGATCGCACTACGTTCCGCCGCGGCTCTTTCCGTGAGTACAACGACCTCTATACCTCTGACCTGAGCTTTACCAATTTAGAGAAACTGAGCGATGCCAATCCGCAGATGAAAGACTACCTGTGGGGAACGGTGGAACTGGTGAGCTGGAAATCGACGGACGGTATACCGTTGGAGGGCCTGCTTTACAAGCCGGAGAATTTTGATCCGAAAAAGAAATACCCGATGCTGGTATACTTCTACGAGCGCTCCTCTGACGGCATCCATAACCACCGTGTACCGGCTCCAAGCGCCTCTACTATCAACATCCCATACTTTGTAAGTAACGACTACCTCGTGTTTGTGCCGGACATTGTATATACCGAAGGCTATCCGGGTGAGAGCGCCATGGACTGCATTATACCGGGTGTGCAAAGCATCGTGGCGCAAGGCTTCGTGGATGACAAGAACATGGCTTTGCAGGGCAGAGCTGGGGCGGTTACCAGATCGCCTACATGGTGACCCGCACCAACATGTTCAAGGCTGCGATGGCCGGTGCGCCGGTGTCCAATATGACGAGTGCTTACGGCGGTATACGCTGGGGAACGGGCCTGAGCCGTCAGTTCCAGTACGAGCGCACGCAGAGCCGCATTGGCGGAACGCTATGGGAGAAACCAATGCAGTTTATCGAAAACTCACCGCTCTTCTTTGCCGACCGTGTGAAAACACCGTTGCTGATCATGCACAATGACCAGGACGGGGCTGTACCGTGGTACCAGGGCATTGAGTTCTTCATGGCGCTGCGGCGTCTCGAAAAGCCGGTATGGATGCTTGTGTACAACGGCGAGGACCACAACCTGATGCAACGCAAAAACCGAAAAGACCTGTCTGTGCGCATGTCCCAGTTCTTCGACCACTACCTCAAAGGCGCTCCGGCTCCGAAGTGGATGGATCAGGGGGTGCCAACCTTGCTGAAAGGCAAAGACTATGGTTTTGAGCTGACAGAGCCGCAGGTTTCTTCTGCGCCGAAGGAGTAAGTTATACCTTACATAATTCAGCATAACAGCGGCCGCTTCTGCAAAGAAACGGCCGCTGTTTTTATATAGAATGATTTACCGATCCGGTAAGAAGCATAGTATTTAATCTATTAGTTTAAATTCAATAAAAACTTGTATTTGTGAAAGGTATTGCTTAGCTTCAACTATCTGTTAACTAATGGAATAGAAGCTTGAAACGTCGTGACTTTATGTACCTGGCAGGTATGGGCGCTGGAGCGCTGATGCTGCCTATACCTGTAATGGGGAATCATGTGCCGCCGGAGGCCCTGCTTGGGCAAATGGATGTGGCGCTGAAGAAAGAGTTGGCAGATGTAGCCTTAAACACAGCCCGTTCCAGCGGTGCCACTTATGCCGATATCCGTATTGGGCGCTACTTGAATCAGTTTGTGATCACCCGCGACAATAAAGTGGAAAACACGGTGAACACCGAGTCTTATGGCGCAGGTATACGTGTGCTGGCTGATGGTGCCTGGGGTTTCGTGGCGGCCGATAACATCACACGCGACAACATTGCCAGCATGACCAAGAAGGCTGTCGCCATTGCCAAAGCCAATTCCAAACTACTCGAGCAGCCTGTGGTGCTGGCGCCGCAGCAGGGCTATGGTGAGGTGAGCTGGAAAACACCAATCGAGAAAAATGCCCTGGCTATACCTATCAAGGAGAAAGCCGATCTGTTGCTTGCCGTCAACGATGCCGCCATGAAAAGCGGGGCCAATTACATGAACTCGCTCCTCTTTCTGGTGAACGAACAAAAGTACTTTGCCTCAACCGATGGTTCTTACATTGACCAGGACGTGCACCGCATCTGGCCTATTTTCATCGCTACGGCCATCGACCCTGCCACGGGTAAGTTCGAGACACGTCAGTCGTTGAGCTCGCCAATGGGCATGGGCTATGAGTACCTGGATGGCGCAAAGAAAGCAAGGTTGCCAGCGTGACCACCCTTTACGGCAATCATTACGATATGCTGGAAGACGCCACTGCAGCCGGTAAGCAGGCTGTAGAGAAGCTAAAAGCGAAGTCGGTGGAGGCAGGCAAATACGATCTCGTGCTTGACCCGTCACACCTCTGGCTGACTATACATGAATCGGTGGGGCACCCGCTGGAGCTCGACCGTGTGCTGGGCTACGAAGCAAACTTTGCAGGCACTTCTTTTGCTACGCTCGACAAATGGAAATCCAAGAACTTCAAATACGGCTCAGACAGGGTACACTTGTTTGCAGACAAGACACAGCCCGGTTCGCTCGGTGCCGTGGGCTACGATGACGAGGGCGTGAAGACCAAGCAGTGGGATCTGGTGAAGGACGGCATACTGGTGAATTACCAGGCTACCCGCGACCAGGCGCACATCATCGGCGAGAAAGAATCGCATGGCTGCTGCTACGCCGACAGTTGGAGTTCTGTGCAGTTCCAACGTATGCCAAACGTGTCGCTGGCAGCTGGCAAGACACCGCTTAGCGTGCAGGACATGATCAAGGATGTGAAGAAAGGCATTTACATCATCGGCGACGGCTCCTTCTCGATAGACCAGCAGCGCTATAACTTCCAATTCGGCGGGCAGCTTTTCTACGAGATCAAAGACGGACAGATTGCCGGTCAGCTACGCGATGTGGCCTACCAGAGTAATACCCAGGAATTCTGGAACTCCTGCGCCGCTATCTGCGACGAGCGTGACTACCGATTGGGCGGCTCCTTCTTCGACGGCAAAGGTCAGCCAGAGCAGGTGAGCTCCGTGTCCCATGGCAGCGCGACCACCCGCTTTAATGGAGTAAATGTGATCAATACAGCTAGAAAAATCTAAACTCTCAAACTATGTTATTCACAGAACAACAGGCACGGGAGGTAATGCAGAAGGCACTGCAATACTCCAAAGCAGATGAGTGTGTGGTGAACCTGCAGGGCAGCGACAGCGGTAACATACGCTATGCCAACAATGCTGTGTCTACCAGCGGCGAAAATAGTACAACCAGCTTAGTGGTGACCTCTGCTTTTGGCAAAAAATCAGGTATAGCGACCATCAACGAATTTGACGAAGCCTCGCTGGAGAAGGTGGTGCGGCGCTCCGAAGAGCTGGCTCAACTGGCTCCTGAAAACCCGGAGTATATGCCTATTCTTGGCCCGCAGAAATACAGCAGCTCCAATGCTTATTTCAAGAGCACGGCAGCATTCTCGCCCGAGCAACGTGCCAATGCCGCGGCAGCGAGCATACTGCCCGCCCGCCAACGCAAGCTCATAGCCGCTGGCTACCTGCAACATAATAACGGTTTCCAGGCCATGCTCAACTCCAAAGGCTTATTTGCCTATCACCCCAGCACCGATGTAAGATTCTCGGTAACGGTGCGCAACGAAGCCGGTACCGGTTCTGGTTATGCATCCCGCGGATACAACGACATCACCAAACTGGACACGGGCATAGCGTCCAAAATTGCCATGGACAAAGCAGAAGGCTCAGCCAAAGCGGTTGCCATAGAACCAGGAAAATATACAGTCATACTTGAACCTGCTGCCGTAGCGGTGCTGCTGGAGAACATGTTCTTCAATATGGATGCACGCAGTGCAGACGAAGGACGGAGCTTCATGAGCAAGCCAGGGGGCAAAACCAAGGTTGGCGAAAAGCTGGTAGATTCAAAAGTGAATATCTACTCAGACCCTACCCACCCAGACTTGCCTACGGCCACCTGGAGCGAAGACGGCCGGCCTCTGGAGCGCACAAATTGGATCGAGAATGGGGTGATGAAAAATTTGTATGCCTCGCGCTACTGGGCAGAGAACAAAGGAGCCAAGTCGATTCCGATGCCGAACAACGCGATCATGGAAGGGGGCAAAGCATCATTGGATGACATGATCAAAAACACGAAGCGGGGTATCCTGGTAACGCGCCTATGGTATATCCGCTCCGTTGATCCGCAGACCCTCTTGCTGACCGGACTGACACGTGACGGTACTTTCCTGATCGAGAACGGGAAGATAAAACATCCTGTCAAGAACTTCCGCTTCAACGAGAGCCCGATTATCATGCTGAACAACCTGGAGGAAATGGGCCGCCCGGAAAGGGTGGTAAGTGGCGAGTCGAACATCAACTACATTTTGCCGCCACTCAAGGTTCGTGACTTTACGTTCAGCAGTTTGTCAGATGCTGTGTAAGTAGGATGTGGTAAAATTTTAGAGTGCCTTTTTGCTATGAAACACTAGAACCGCTTCGGTCAATCCGGGCGGTTTTTTAGTTTTTAGTCCTTAATGCTTCGCTTCCAGTCCGTAATGCTCCAGGCTCTCCCAGGACTGGTTCGTTCGCATAAATTGCCCAGTTCCAAAAGCGACTTCTTTGCCCTTTTCATTGTACAAGGTCGCCTCTGCCACAAACAGGTTTTTGCTGACTGAGCGAACGGTACCGACCGCTTTGAGTGAGCCGCTTGTAACGGGTCTGGTCAAATTGATCTGGAAAGAGAAAGTGACGATAAACACATCCGTCACCAGCGAAGCCACTGCAAAATAGGCGGCATCATCGAGCAGCTTGAAGTAAGTCGCTCCGTGTATGGCCTGCGCTCCGTGAAAATACTTTGGATCGACGGGCAGTGTGATTTCGGACTTGCTATGCGACACTTCGATGCTGCTGCCACTGAACAGTTGCTGTACATTGGCGCTTAGGTATAGCCTTTCCAGTTTCCGGTGATGCGCTTCAGATTTGGTTGACATGCGGTGTTTTTTGTGCAAGTATACGCAATGCTACTCAGGCGATTGAGCATTTATAGAAGAAAGAAAAGGCAGTGATTGCAGGAATGTTAGTATATTCGCTTGTCGCAGGTATAGCTGAACAAGTTGCGATGGATATGGAATGGAGTTGCCTTTTCATTGTTCACTTGCTGTACATAAGCATAAACAGAGTAAAAATAGAACACCATTATGTCAGATGAATTGAAACAGTGTCCGAAATGTAGCTCACCTTACGGATACGCCATGAGCCAAGAGCTTTATGCCTGCCCGGAGTGCGGCAATGAGTGGAATCCGAATGAAGTGGTAGAAGAAGCAGGCTTGAAAGTGGTGGATGCGAACGGTAATGTTCTTCAGGATGGCGATTCCGTTGTTGTTATCAAAGACCTTCCAGTAAAAGGCGCTCCTAAGCCGGTGAAGGCTGGAACCAAAGTAAAGAACATACGCCTGACTGATGGTGATCATAACATCGACTGCAAAATCGATGGCTTTGGCTCTATGGGGCTTAAATCAGAGTTTGTAAGAAAGGCTTAAACAGTTTGGTCTGTTGCTGGGCAGGGGCAGCATTGTATGGTAGATATCATCACCGAAATAGACATTAACAGACCACTTTTTGAAGTGTTGGCTGCGGAAGGCCAATAACAAGGATTTGAAAAAGCTAAAGGAAATCCTGGAAAACAGATAGCTAGGTAATTTTTGCAAAGCTGCTATGACGATGAAATATCCCTATAGCCCCGGTATCAACCACATTGAGTTTTGGGTGAAAGACCTGGAAACGTCAATGCTTTTTTACGGGGAGCTATTCCCGATGATCGGTTGGTATGCGCTCAACGAAACCTCTTTTAGCTGTGGCCAGCACGAAATCTACTTCAAGCAAATGCCGGTTGAGTTTTGTGACAGCCTGGGTGTGCGGCATATATGTTTTCATGCTATAAGCCGGGAGGTGGTTGATCAGGTAGGGGAGTGGCTTCGGAAGCAAAATGCTGCTATTATACGCGGTCCGCAGGAGATGCCGCACTACAGTGCGAGTTACTATACCGTCGATTTCCGTGACCCGAATGGCTTCGTGCTGGAGGTGGCTTATACCCCTGAAATCAAGTTATAGAACGGATTCGGCAGCAGCGTAAAAAAACAAAGGCAGCTAGTGCTAGCTGCCCGTTTTTCATAGTTATATTTTGTGCTATGAACTCCTTATACTCCTAATCCAAAACTATGTTGTGGCTAGGTCAGAAATTATTGTTTAGCTACTTTTTTACCGGGCAGGCATGCTTTGTCTTACGGTCGTAGTACAGATGCCTGCGGCCTCCATTTTCAGAATGGCCATTTCCTCTATCAAGGCTCTGAACTCCTCCAGCCCTTTGTCAAACGAGGTATGGCGGCCCATCAGGAAAACGAACTCCCGTTCGATCTCAATCCAGGTGCTGATGTCGGCGTGGTTGTGCTGAATCTGCACCTCTAATTTGTCGAGAGCATTGGCTACTTTTGCCTCGTACGTTTCCTTTTCTTCAAACTCATACCACAGGTCATAGATCTCCTGGCCGGTTGATTCGCGCAACTGGTCCCGCAGGTTGAGAATGGCTTGCTGTTCACGCTGCTGCTTTAGCAGTTTGGTTTCCTCATTCACAATGTCGAAAGCAGGCACATCACCGGCTTCGGCCTCTACCAGGTCATGAATGATGATCATTTTGAGCAGCCTGGCCATGTCAACTCGCTGCTCCAGGTATGGCTCCAGCAGGACAGCCATCAGGCTCATGCGCCAGGTATGTTCCGCCACGCTCTCCTGCCTGCCATTGGAAAGCCAGCTATGGCGCATCTCAAATTTGATCTTTTCTGCCAGGGTTAGTACCTCCAGCACTTTTGCAAGGTTCTCTTTCATAGGTGGTATTTTGTGCTGCAAAAATAAGATTTTATTTTTCTAATGCAGCCACTGCAGCCAAACGCAGCTCTCTTACACGGTCTTCGAAGTACTCCGAAGGCTTTCCTTCTCCCAGTACAGCCACTTTGCCAAACAGCTCAGTCAATTCCTCGCTGTGCTCAGCTTTCTGGCCCTTGCGGATGTCGATGTAGGCGAAGCGCGTCCATATGACAGAAATGATCGCGCCTGTTTCAGGGTCTACCATCTGGCCCTCCATCATCAGGTCGGAGCCGCTGTACCAGCGCAGGCAGGTCTTGATCGTAACCGTTTCCATGAACTTCACTTCACGCAGGTAGGCAATCTGATTGGAGGCTACGACCCAGGCCCTGCCCGTCGTTTTCCCCATGGCATAGATGTCCAGGCCATAGTTGTCGCGCAGCTGATCTTCCCGGGCGTTCAGATAATAATCGATATAGCGGCCGTTGTTCAGGTGACCGAAAGGGTCGCAATCTTCAAAGCGGATCAGTGCCTTGCTTTCCAGAATTTTGCTATAATTTTTTTCCATAATGAATAGTTTAAAAAAAAAGACCGATTGGTTTATTTTAGATCAAAAAAATATCAGGTTTGCAATTCAGACTCGAGCATATGTTCCAGTTGAGAAATAACGGTGTTGAGGTATTTGTTGTCACCGTAAGCTTTTGAAAGCATGATACCGCCTTCAACCATGCTCACAAACAGAATAGAAAATCTCTGTGGGTCTGTTTCAGGTCTGAATTCTCCCCGGTCTATACCTTGCAGCACAATGTTGGCAACCGCTTTGTGTAGACGGTTGAGCACTTTAACTACACTAGCCCTTAAGAGCGGGTTGGTGTCGTCCGCTTCTACTGCTGTGTTCAGAACAGGGCAGCCACCCTGTACAGGAGGCGAGAAAAGGTAGGTTTTATAGAATTGCAGAATCGCCTTCAACTTATCCGAAGCACTTTCTTTAGCTGCTATCCGTTCCCCGATCATTCGGGTGATGATACCGGCAGCATGTTCAAAGGCAGCCAGGGCAATCTCTTCCTTGCTCTCAAAATGTCCGTAGATGCCTCCTTTCGTCAGCCCGGTGGCAGTCATGATATCCTGCATCGACGTGCCGGCATAGCCCATCTGATTGAACAGAGGGGCCGATCGCTCTATGATGAGCTGGCGTGTGCGTTCTGCTTTAGATAAGGTTGTCTGCATCATTCAGAATTGAATACGCAAAATAAACCAATCGGTTTTTAATTTCCAAATTGTGGCCTACCAATCCGGTTTGGTAGGATCAGGCTTGCGTGTCGCTTTTTTGGGGAGTTGCTGGATGTACTGTTGCTCTGCGCTGCGCATCGCCTCCAGCATCAGCCGTGCCTTTTCGGGGTTGATGTTGAGCTGCTGCAGTCGGTTGTTCCGGGTTTGCGCTCTTTGTTCGGCATCAGAGAGAGGTTCTCCACTGCGGCTTCGCTCTGGTCGGCTCGGGTCAAATTGGCTGTCAGGGTTCATGCCCTGCGTATCGCCGGGCTGCTGCCCACTTGTTTCCGTTTTTTCGGACTGTTTGTCACTGCCGTCTTTATCTGGCTGCTGACCTCCTCCTTGTTCCTGTTGCTGCCCTGGTCGTCACGCTCTGGCTTGTCTACCTCTGCTTCCTGGTCCCCTTCGCTGTCGGGGTTTTTGCGTGGTTGCTCTGCCTGCTCTTCCTCCTCCGGTTTTTGCTGCTGCGGCTTAGGCTGGTTCTGGGCAGGCTGCTGGTCTGCAGGGAATTGATCGTCCTCTTCATCCGTCTGAGCCAGGTCCGGACGCTGTTCCAGAAGCTTTTTGATCAACTCGTAGTTATACCTAGCCGCCTCGTTTCCGGGCTCCACGATCAGTGTCTGACGGAAATAGGAGAGGGCCTGCCTGTATTTTCTGCTTTGAGAGGAGATGGCACCGAGTTGGAGCAGCGATACCGCCTTGATGTGGCGGGTGGCGTGGTTGGCCAGCAGGGTGTACTGCTGCTGGGCTTTCTGCAATTCGCCCAGCCGGAAGTAGGCGTGTCCCAGGTTAAGCCGTACCTGATCATCCTGTACGTCAAGATCCTCCAGTAGGTACTCGTATGAAGCCACTGCCTCTATGTAATCTCCCCGTTTGTAGGCTGTCGCTGCCAGGTCTGCATGCTCGTTCATGAGCGAGATGGTACGCAGCCCCCCCGACAGAAATCCGATAAATAATATGGCAGCCAGAAAAGCTTTCATATTCTGAGCAGTTTAACGGTGATCAGCACATCCAGCAGTATAAGGAGCAAGGCCAGCGCAAGCGGATAGATGTACTTATTGGCAGTTACATCAATGGTTTTGCTTTCGCGGAGTTCGCCTTCTATGTTATTGATGGCGTTGATCAGTCGGCTCACCTCACTGATGCGGCCGTTTACTTCAAAGTACTCACCATCGGTAGTCTCGGCCAGCTGCTCCAGCCCTTCTGGATGCAAGCGGGTGATAACAGGATTGCCCTGCTGGTCCTTTTTGAAGGAGTTGCCAACCGGTATCTGGGAGCCGTCAGTAGTGCCGATGCCCAAAGCAAACACCCGTATGTTTTGCTCCCGCAGCCTGTCAGCCCAGTCAGAGGTACGGCCTCCAAAATCCTCCCCATCACTGATCAGCACCAGGATGCGGGCTTTTTGCTCACTCACCTCAGGCGACGCCGCCTGGCCAAATTTCTGAGACACAATTTCCAGCACAGGTATAAAGCTGGTCCCGCCGTGCGGTAACAGACCGGTGCGCAAGGTTTGGGTATAAAGCGTGAGCGCCTGTTGATCGTAGGTGAGCGGGCTTTGCAGGTAGGCCTCAGAGTCAAATACGATCAGGCCGATGCGGTCCGAGTTGAAGCGACTGATCAGCCTGATGATGTCGCGCTTGGCTCGTTCCAGTCGGGAAGGCTGCACGTCGTTGGCGTCCATGGACGCCGAAAGATCCACGGCGATGTAAATGTCTTTGCCAATGGTTTTGATCTCCTTTTTCATCGCCCCGAACGATGGCCCGAGTATTGCAATGATCAGCAGCACGACATAGGCGTGTCGCAGCACAAACTTCACCCACACACCGTGCGGGCGCTGTCCAAAAAAGGCAGACACCTTCCGCACCCGCCACAGATAGCCCACGTACAGTCCCATAAAGAGAATGCCGAACAGTATTTCAAGCAGTGTTAAAGTTTGGTACCAGGTCATGTTGTGCAGGTTCAGGCCAACGCCCGATGACAAATATAAGAAAGGAAAGCCAATGTAAGGGGTTTTTGAGGCACCTTGTCGGTAGATACAGGTATAGCAGTAAGGGGAGGCAAGAGGTGGGAAGGTGAGAAGACGACAATGCTCTAAAATTTTTTCTGAAAATTTCGTCTCAGAAAGCTGAATAGAATCAAGTAGTTAGTTTTCGAAAAGGGAGTCTAGAGGTATGCCAGGCGGGTTTGTTTGCTAAAATTTTGGTGAGTGCTATTGTGTGGGCAAATTTAATGTAGTATGTTTGCAATCTCTTCAGCAGGGAGAGACCCGGAGGGGTGGGTGAGTGGCTTAAACCAGCAGTTTGCTAAACTGCCGTACTGGAAACGGTACCGGGGGTTCGAATCCCCCCTCCTCCGCAAGCGAAAAAAATAAATTGAAAAAGTTTTGACAATTTAAATTCTTCGCTTACTTTTGCACCGCGTTCAACATTAACAGCGACATCAAACATCGCTAACCGGAGTTGAAAGCACAGTTCGGGGTGTAGCGTAGCCCGGTATCGCGCCACATTTGGGATGTGGAGGTCGTAGGTTCGAATCCTGCCACCCCGACTTAAAAAATTTCGGAAGCAATTCCGAAATTTTTTGTTTAAGGGTAGAGCTAATGCTCTCCTAAGGACGCTGGTCTCGTAGCTCAGCTGGATAGAGCAACTGCCTTCTAAGCAGTAGGTCTTTGGTTCGAATCCAAACGGGATCACTTCAGTATCAAGCACTTATAAGGTAAAACTTATAAGTGCCTTTTTTATTGCAGACGGTTTTAGAACTATTGATATAACCAGCTCTCTCAAAATAACAGCTCTCTATTTCAAAATCAACATAGAAAAGATGGGTGACTATTAATATTAGAAAACTTCCTTTCATTCATCTCCCCTTTATTCCTTATCTTGAAGTTTTGCCTCCAAGAGCCAGAGGTAAAATAACAGCAGATCATTTTACAGCAAAGCACAGGACATATCTGGTGCTAATGAGGTGAGTTAGGACTTAGACTTGAGGTTCTTTATCAGATCATCATTTAGGGCCGGAGCCACACTCTGTTGAGTGGTGCCTGATAGCATACTGACTAGATTAATACAATAATAATGAACGGAGACTCCAATAGTATTTCGGAAGACCTGCTTTCTAAACTGAAGGCGCTTATACCTGCTGCTTTTCATGGGAACAAGCTGGATGTAGCGCAGCTGAAGCAATTGCTGGGGGAGCACGTTTATACAGCCCCGGAGGCCTACCAATTGAGCTGGGCAGGCAAGGCAGAGGCCTATAAGCAAGTCCAGGAACCTTCGACCGATACACTTATACCTGTTTCGGATGCGTCAGTTAACTGGGATAAAACGAAGCATGTGTTCATCGAAGGGGATAACTCCAAAGTGCTGAAGGTGCTGCAGAAAGCTTATTCCGGGAAGGTAAAGGGCATCTATATTGACCCTCCATACAATACTGGTTCCGATAGCTTCATCTACGCTGATAACTTTGCAGGGAAAAATGGCCGTTCTCAGTCCGACCGTAGGAAAAACGGCCATTCGAACTGGCTCAGTATGGTGCTGACAAGGCTGTCGCTGGCCCGTCATCTGCTGCGTGAAGACGGTATTATTTTCGTGAGCATCGATGACAATGAATTGGCTAATCTGAAACTGGTGATGGACGAAGTGTTCGGGGAAGAGAACTTCATCGATTACTTTTCGTGGGCCAAGTCCGAAACGCCTGCTAACCTGAGCAGAAAGAGTAAAAAAGTAGTGGAGTATGTGATCTGCTACCAAAAAAATAAGAACAGTGAGAAATTCAAGGGCATCAGGAAAAACAGCACCAGTTCCAACGGGCTGCTGAACCAGTCGAATAAACCGGGCATATTGACCTTCCCGGCAGATGTGGTTATTACGCGTCTGAAGGATGGCCTGCTACAGAAAGGCAGTTACGGAACGGACAGCTATGCCATTGAATTGCTCGAGGACACCGAGGTAAAGGACGGCGTGTTTGTAAAGCTGTTGTATTGAAGGCTAAATTCAAGTGGTCGCAGCCGAAACTGGATGAAGAAATAAGCAAAGGTACCCGGATCAGTATACCTACGATCAAACTTAGTCCTTCTTATGAGAAGCTGGTGTATGACAAAGAGGTGCCGCCTAACCTGATCAATTCAAAGGTTGGCGTGGGTACAAACGAAAACGCCAGCGCCCAACTGGAAGCTCTGTTTGGAGCAAAAGTGTTTGACTTTCCGAAACCACCCAGCCTGATCAAGTACCTGCTAGGCTTCTCCGACGATCCTGATGGCATCTTCATGGATTTTTTTGCCGGTTCGGGTGCCACTGCCCAGGCCGTGCTCGAAATGAACCAGCAGGATGGCGGCAGCCGGAAGTACATCTGCGTGCAGTTGGATGAGCAGATCGCCCCAGCGACTAAAGCCTATCAGCTAGGCTTCAGAACCATCTCCGAGATTACCAGAAAACGATTGCTGTTGCTACATGAAAAAATGCAGGGACAGGAGGAGACGGAGGCCATCGACACAGGTTTCAGGTATTTTAAACTAGCCCCTTCCAGATTCAAAACCTGGCGTGGAGAAAATAGCAATGGTGCAAATGAGCATGCAAAACAGCTGACCTTATTTAAGCAGGTAGAAAAACAGAAAGAGCATTCAGAACACATGCTGTGGGAGTTGCTGCTCAGGTCCGGTATACCGCTGACAGCTGCCATAAACAAAGTGCCTGCCGGTGATACGATGCTGTATGAGGTTGTGGAAGAAGGGCTCCTGTATGGGCTGGATAGGATCAATGAAGAAGTCCTTCGGAAAGCGATCGAGCTGAAACCCAAGGCCTTTATTTGTCCAGACTCGCTTTTCCAGCTGAACGAAATCTCCAGAACTAATTTACAACTAACCTTGCAGGACATTGGTATTGATTTTAAATCAATCTGATGAAATGCAATGCTGGTACAAAACTTCGACTTTGACGCTAACCTCGCCATAGCCCGGCAATGTGCGGCTGACATGGTCCGCAACGGCCTGTATTCCCGCTTTGGCCTTTCAGAGAAAGAGCGCCTCGAGAAGGCGGTGCTGGGATGCATGGGGGAGTACGCTTTCGAACATTGGCTTAAGTCCCTTGGCTATACCTACGAGGTTGATCGTGCCGGCTTCGAAAACAGGAATGCGGATGCGTTCGACTTTTTGATTGGCGGCTGTAAAATAGATGTGAAAGTTGCGAAGAAATCAACTGACAGGCCACCGAACGACAACTGGACCTATGGTTACCCGCAGGAGCAAAAGCCGGCTTCAAAAGATTATGTAATCGTAGGTTGGGTGGATTTTAGCAGAAAAGAAGTAGGGTATTATGGCTGGATAGCGGGTAAGGAA
Organism: Pontibacter sp. BAB1700; assembly: GCF_000277005.1. Classification (NCBI taxonomy): domain Bacteria; kingdom Pseudomonadati; phylum Bacteroidota; class Cytophagia; order Cytophagales; family Hymenobacteraceae; genus Pontibacter; species Pontibacter sp. BAB1700. The sequence goes on from NZ_AKIS01000116.1 coordinate 61,513, forward strand.
ATCAGCAGATTTCCGGTGGTGACAAAGAATACCTTTGCCGGCTACAGCTACCGTACGCCTAACCACGAGTTTAAATGGGGAGCCTTGCACAAAAACTTCGAACGTTTCTTCCAAGGCGTTCTACAGAGCAAGGAAGCATAAGATCGCCGGCGACTGGTGCTACCCCCTCAGGTAAGAGTGAGCTCTTTCAATGTACAGTCTTGACTTCTGTACAATTATGCTAAATTTGCGCCCCGCCTCAACAGGCGAGCTGCATTTTGCGTTAGCATATACCTGCATGTATAACGCTAACACCCTTAAAGCCTGATTTGAACATGACAACCGATACGATAAATAAAGCAGCCCTTTTCGCAGAAACAGAACAGCAACTAAAACAACAACACTTTAACATCAGCAGCCAGGACCAGGACCGTCCCTGGGGCGGATTTTTTGTGATCGACGAAGCCCAGGCACAGGACTTTGCCAACACCTATTTCGACAACATGTCGGTAGATGAACTGAAGATATCCGGCAAGTTAAGCCCGAAAATACTGCTGGTAGCACCGCACAAGCGACTGAGCTGGCAGTACCACCATCGCCGCGCCGAAATATGGAAAGTAGTGAAAGGTTCTGTAGGAGTTGTGACCAGCGACACAGATGAAGAAGGGGAATTGAAAGTGCTAAGCACCGGTGACCTGATTACCCTGCGTCAGGGAGAACGTCACCGCCTGGTGGGCCTTGACGATTGGGGTGTGCTGGCCGAGATCTGGCAACATACCGATGCGGCCAATCCTTCCAACGAGGATGATATCGTGCGTGTGCAGGATGACTTTGGCAGGTAAAATCTGAATTTGACAGGTATGGAAATGGCGCTGCAGCTAAGCTACAGCGCCATTTTTATTTTTATTGCTCCAGCAAATGCCGGCATTTAAGCAGTTGCTTTTCCACTTCCTGTATGGTGAAGCGCGGGTTGCTGTTGCCGAAGTTGGTCTGCACGTAGTTGAGAATGTTGGTGATCTGCCCTTTGTTAAGGTGCTCAAAACCTGGCATACCCTGGTTATAGTTTTTACCATTCACGACAATGTTGCCCGTCTGCCCGTGTTGGATGATGCAGGCCAGCTCATCGCGGTGATTCTCCAGGTAGTCGGCGCCTGCCAGCGGCGGAATGAGGTTGCGGAGTCCGCTGCCGTCATCCATGTGGCAGTTGGCGCAGTACTGGGTATAGAGCTTTTCTCCTTCGTTTTGCTTATCAGTGTAAAAGCACTGGGTCAGAGTGAGTAAAGCGGCTATACCGGCAGCATAGTGCAGGAATTTAGTTTTTATCAGCATCCTTCTTTTTCTTTTTAGGCAAAAGGGCCGGTATGTCACGGATCAACCGATCGACCTGGGCTGGGTCGGTGCCATCGTAGATGCCGCGCACGTGGCGGTTCTGGTCCACGAGCACAAAGGCGCCGCTGTGCACAAAGCCGCCGGGCTCTTCCTCGTCTTCCATCGCCGACACCATGTACTGCATGGCAATGCTGTAGATGCTGTCTTTCTCGCCAGTCACAAAATGCCATTTGTCGCTGTTCACCTGCAGGCGGTCAGCGTAGTCACGCAGCACGGCTACTGTATCGTGTTTCGGATCAATGGTATGAGAAAGGAGCATGACTCTTGGGTCATCCTCAAAAGCTTCGTAGATGCGCAACATCTGGCTTTTCATCTTAGGGCAGATGGTCGGGCAGGTCGTAAAGAAAAAGTCGGTGACGTATACTTTGTCCTGCACGGTGAGGCTGGTCACCACCTGGCTGTCCTGGTTGATGAAAGCGAAGTCAGGTATGCGGTGGTATACCGTATCGGTTACCTGCTGGCCGTCAACTTGGCGCTGCACCAGCTGCCGCTCGCCCAGGTAGGGGAGTGTGCCGGCATCAGAGGACTGTTCCTGCGAACAGGCCTGCCAGCTGAGTGCAGACAGGCCAAGCAGCAAGGCTGAAAAAAAAGTGTTTAGTTTATTTCTTTCCATAAGTCGCATAAGTTTCCTGTGCTTGGGTGATGGTGCTGTCCATTAGCGATTTTACCCGTTCCATTTTCTGGTGTTCAGCATTCAGATATAGCATCGCCTGCTGGTGTGCCAACGTGTCGGGAGCCTTGTACTGGCGCATCCACTCCATCATGGCTTCATCGGCCTGGTCCAGTTCCTGTATACGGCGCGTGAGCAGGCTAATGGTCGCGGTGTCGGCAGACTGTGCCTGCAGCGTATCGCGGAGGCTGGTGAGGTTGCGGCGCAAGCGGTAGATTTTACTCATGTCGGCCATGGCCTCGTCGTGCAGGTCCATCACCTCTGTTTCCAGGGCCTGTTGTCGCTCCCCTTCACTGGCGCCGCCCTGGCAGGCAAGCAGGGTGAGGGGTAAACTCAGGTATAGCAGCCACTTTTTCATCGTTCAGCTGATAAGGTTAGGTATAAGAACAGGTATAGCTGCAAAGGTATAGGATATGGCAGAATAATGGCCCCTCAGGTGCTAAGTTTTGGGCAATTCCCTTTAGGCGGGCATTAAAAAGCCCGGCACGGTGGCCAGGCATTGGTTTAAGATAAGTTTGTTTTGATTAGGCAGGAACCATTAGTTCTGAATGCAGGGCTTGAGCTACCTGGTTGTATTGTCCCTCGGAGATACGGCTTCGCAGAAACTTCATTACATCCTGGAAGGCATAGTGGGCGTGCTCCAGTGTCGGGAAATCGGCCATGTCAGCAAAGGCGTCTTTGGAGCGAATAAACTCCAGCCATTCTTCTTCATGGCGTATGCGCACGGGCTCTTCCCGCAGCGTGAAGCCATCAAAGTATATACCTTTCCAGACGATCGGAAGCTGGGCCGCCAGGTGTATCGCTTCTCCGGCAGGTATACGGTCACGGATGGCGTGCAGCACTGCTCTGAAGATGCGGGCAGCTTTCATCTCGTCTTCTATACCAGGTAGTCACAGAGCTCGTGTAACCAGGTCTTTGCCTCCTTTTGATAATTCTCAAAATTCATGGACATGTTTACCTCCTTTTTTATGGTTAAACATCATGTACTCTGTTATTTACAACGAATCAGCCAGGAGAGGGTTATCAGATAAAAGGGAGTACGCTCACAAGCACGCCAATAGCATTGAAACAATGGTAAACGCCCAAAACAATTTAACCATCAACAATTTAATAATTTGACTACCACTTCTTAAAGACAAAGAACACGGCCAGCAGGATGAAAATGAAGCCAACGATGTAATTCCATTTCACCTCTTCGCGCAGGTATAGCACCGAGAAGCCTACAAACACGACCAGCGTGATGACCTCCTGTATCGTTTTGAGTTGAAAGGCAGTGAACTGTCCGTGCCCGATCCGGTTGGCAGGCACCTGGAACATGTACTCAAAAAAGGCAATGAACCAGCTCACCAGGATTACCTTCCAGAGCACGGTGTCTTTGAACTTCAGGTGACCATACCAGGCGAAGGTCATGAAGATATTGGAGATAAGGAGGAGTATAATCGTTTTCATGCCCGAAATTTAACATAAGGCGCATTCATGATGGCATAAAATTTAAGCAACCTTCGCAATGCTGAGTCAGTATGTTCGTTTACAACACGATGCAATGCCTGACTGAGCTATGAAAAAAACCGGGTCGGCCCTCGAGCCGCCCCTAAGGGCAAAGTAGACGAAAAGCGAGTAAAATCACTTGCGTCCATCTGCCGATATATTTTGCATTCGACTTGATCAGAAAGACCGCCTCCATAAGAGGTGGTCTTTTTGTGTTTTTAAGGTATAAGTATTTGTGAAACAGGCACTAATGGGCTTTCGTTTTTGTTTAAATCAAGGTGTGCTTCCTGCTTATACCTGATGGGATCACAGGTATGCAGCAATCGGTGTAAAGTACTGCTCCGAAAAGCATAGATAAAATGAAATAAATTGGTAATTTTACCTATTCAATCTACCCAGATACACACATGAGTGACGTAGAAGAAAAACAATTGCATAACAATTATTCAGCAGATAGTATTCAGGTACTGGAAGGACTTGAGGCCGTTCGCAAGCGTCCTGCCATGTACATCGGTGACATTGGCATCAAAGGCCTGCACCACCTGGTGTGGGAAGTAGTGGACAACTCCATTGACGAGGCCCTGGCCGGTCATTGCGATACGATCAATGTAACCATCAACACTAACAATTCCATAACTGTGTCGGACAACGGGCGCGGTATACCTACCGACTTCCACCAGAAAGAAGGCCGTTCGGCCCTGGAGGTGGTTATGACGGTACTGCACGCCGGTGGTAAATTCGATAAAGACACATACAAAGTATCCGGTGGTCTGCACGGTGTAGGTGTATCGTGCGTGAACGCACTGTCTACTGATTTGCACGTAACCGTGCACCGCAACGGAAAGGTATTTGAGCAGCACTACAACATCGGTGTGCCAGCTTATCCGGTGCGTGAAATCGGCACGACAGATAAGACTGGTACTACAGTAACGTTCCAGCCTGACGCTTCGATCTTTACCACCACAGAGTATAAGTATGACACCATCGCCAGCCGTCTGCGCGAGCTTTCTTTCCTGAACAAGGGCATCCGCATTAACCTGACGGACCTGCGTGAGACTGGTGAGGACGGACAGCCACTTTCTGATTCTTTTTACTCAGAAGGCGGCCTGAAGGAATTTGTGGCCTACCTGGACGAGACGCGTGAGAATCTGATTCCAGAGCCAATCCATATTGAAAGCGAGAAAAACGGCGTACCGGTAGAGATCGCTCTTCAGTACAATACCTCATATACTGAGAACATCTTCTCGTACGTGAATAACATCAACACCATAGAAGGTGGTACACACGTTGGTGGTTTCCGTCGTGCTCTTACCCGTACTTTGAAGGCTTATGCCGACAAGTCAGGTATGCTGGACAAGTTGAAGATCGATATCGCCGGTGATGACTTCCGTGAAGGTTTGACGGCCGTTATTTCGGTGAAAGTGCAGGAGCCGCAGTTCGAAGGACAGACCAAAACCAAACTGGGTAACTCCGATGTGGGTGGTGCTGTGGATACGGCTGTGGGCGAAATGCTGAACCAGTTCCTGGAAGAAAACCCGAAAGAGGCCCGCACGATCGTGCAGAAGGTGATACTGGCGGCGCAGGCCCGTAACGCAGCCCGCAAGGCCCGCGAAATGGTGCAGCGTAAGAACGTGCTTTCGAGCACCAGCTTGCCTGGCAAACTGGCCGACTGCTCTGACAATAATCCGGAAAACTGCGAAATCTACCTCGTGGAAGGTGACTCAGCAGGTGGTTCTGCCAAGCAGGGCCGTAACCGTATGTTCCAGGCCATTCTGCCGCTTCGTGGTAAGATCCTGAACGTGGAGAAAGCACAGGAGCACCGCATCTACGAAAACGAAGAGATCAAGAACATGATCACCGCCCTGGGCGTGAGCTTCGGAACCGCAGAAGGCGAGAAGGCCCTGAACATGGAGAAGCTTCGTTACCACCGCATCATCATCATGACGGATGCGGACGTGGACGGTTCGCACATCCGTACCCTGATCCTGACCTTCTTCTTCCGTTATATGAAAGAGCTGATTGAGAATGGTTATATCTACATCGCCCTTCCTCCGCTATACCTGGTGAAGAAAGGCAAAGAGGAGCGCTACTGCTGGAGCGAGCAGGACCGCATCGATGCCATTGCTGAACTAGGCAAGGGTAAGGAGGACAGCGTAGGCGTGCAGCGTTACAAAGGTCTTGGTGAGATGAACCCGGAGCAGCTTTGGAACACGACCATGGACCCTGAAACCCGCAGTTTGAAACGTGTAACAATTGAGTCTGCCGCTGAGGCTGACCACTTGTTCTCGATGCTGATGGGTGACGAGGTAGGTCCTCGCCGTGACTTCATCGAGCGCAACGCCAAGTACGCTCGTGTAGACGTGTAATCTATATCAAAACATAAAACAGCAGCGGCTGCTTTCGGAAGAAGGCAGCTGCTGCTGTTTTATGACAGGTTTGTTCAATACAGGTCAGGCGCCAGTGCTATACCTGACTTCAAGCGGTTCCTGTAGAACCCCCAAAGTATTAACAACACTAACAGCAATCCCCAGCAGCCTGCCAGTATCCAGGTGCTGGCATCACTTGAAGCCGACGTAGTGCTGAATAGGCTTCTCGTTGATTCGTAGGCGATGTTGGCGCCCCAGTGTATGCCGAAGGCAAGCCAAAGCGATTTGGTAATGATGACCGCATAGGCCAGCACTAGGCCTAATAACAAAAGATAGGAGAGGACTGCCGCACCGTCACCTAATCGCCAAATGTGATTCAGCACATAAACCAAAGCGGATAGCAACGCCCAATGAACAGGCTTCATATACTTTTCCAGATGAGCATATAAATAGCCCCGGGTTAGAATGTCCTCCGCTACAGAGGGAACCGCAGTCATCAGCAGGAGCATGGGGACTTGTCCTACAAAGGTTGTGATGGTTATGCTGGGAACAATGCTTTCATACCCCAACAGAACCGAGAGGTAGAACGATAGGATGAAAAATGTCAGGCCTAGCAACAGCCCCACCAAAAGCTGCCGCAACCATTTATCTTTCAGACTCAGGCCATAGCCCCCAAGTCCTGTCCACCCCTGCGCTCTGGCCAGGAAAAAAGCTGCCACTATAAACCCGGTTTTAAACAGTGCCATTATCCAAAAAGAAGTAAAAAACTCAGGGAAATGATAAATGGCGAAAAGGAGGAAAAATCCTGCTGCACATGAGAGTAGACTACGTATAGGCATAGCTTTTCCGAAGAGCCATTAGAAGCTCTCAAGCAACAATAATAATTTAAATTATAGGTACTTACAATGTATAGGGAGGGGTAAATTTCGGACAAATGGTTTGTTGATTATTCTTTTGTCAGGTTGTATGCATTTGCACATCTAAAACGCTACCAAAGCACAGGCACCTACTTGCTTACCGCTTCACTCAGTTTCTCAAATACCTTCCCCATTTTATCCAACACAGCTTGCTGATCGCTTAATTTGTAGTCCTGCTGCAGGTCGTTGGGATGGCGGTAGCTCAGGTATACCTGGCCTTCTTCGTCTTCCCACACCAACAGGCGCAAAGGCAGATCTAAGCCGGCACGCTGATCGGCCTGCATCAGGTTAGTGCCAACCAGCGGATTGCCGAAAATAAGCACATGTGTAGGCCGGAGATCCAGCCCCTTGTCACTGGCGGCTTTGGCGTGGTCTACTTCCGCTACCAGGTTGATGCCCATACCCTCTATTGCAGTTCGGAGTCGTTTCAGTGTTTCCTCCATGCCATAGGCGCTTGGTTTAGTGGTTAGCTGTCCGGTTTGCGAAGGCTGTGCTATACCTGCACAGGCAATGCAGATCAGCAGGAAAAATGCTAATGTAAGGTGCTTCATCTTATTAGAATCTAAAACCGACGCGGGCATCCAGAAAATCCGCCACATGGCGGTGGGCCTTCAGGTTGATGCCGTAAAACATGCGCCCTCCTGTATGGTACTCCAGGCCCCAGCGCTGGTACACCGGGTCGCGGGCTTTGTATGGAGAGTATACGTATACCCCAAGCTGCTGATTGAACCGGAAACGACCTATGCGCAGTTCGTGCCCCACCAGCAAAGCACCCCGCTGAAAATCACGCCCGTCCTCTTCGTCCTGCAGGTGCTTACGCAAGGTATAGTCTGCTATCCACTCGGCCCCACCAGTCAGCGCACTGATGCGGCCAACGGGCTGGCTGACGTAAGCAGTTATACCTAGCAGTGGCAGCTTGCGCGATGGTTCGTCGTGGCGGTCCTTGCCGGTGCCAAACACGGCTACCAGAAAATTACGCACCTGCTGCTCCTGCATACTTGCGGACATTTGGCGCTCAGGGAAAGCGGCAGGTCGCAGGGCATAGTTGAGCCCCAGTGTAGCCGAGGGAAAGTTGATGCCCTTGTTCGGCTGACGCAACCCTCCATTCGAGATATGCTTGTACGTACCGCCTGCCCGCAGCATCCAGCGCTCGCTGAGGCGGTAGTTGCCCATCAGGTTAATTTCGAGCGGAAAACTGATGGCTGTGCTGTAAAATAGATTTTCAGGGTTGGTGTCAGGGTCATAGATGTTGTCCATGTAGGCCAGCCCAGCCCCGAAACGGAAAGACAAACTGAAGCGGCGATGCGCTGATAGAAAAGGCTCTACATACAGGAGCAAGGTATAGCATTGCCCAGAATGTCAGGATTGTCAAAGTTGTAATAAGCCAGTGCGGCACCCAACCTGGGGTAACCCTGCAGGTACTGCCAGGCGCGTTCGTTGGTAAAGTGCAGACTCACATCCGCCTCTATACCCCAGGGATTGGAACCGGAAATATCCCGAATCTCTCTGGAATGTGGAATGATGAAGCCCGTGTGCCCCGTCAGGCCGATGTTGATCGCAGACCGGGTGGAATCGCTTTGCCAGGCAGCAATTGCCAGTACAGGCTCACATAGTAGCGACAGTACCATAGCCAGGGATAATAGCAAACCGGTATGAAAACCTCTTCCACTGTTCGTCATCTTTATAACTTTTTGCTGCCTCAAGGCAATTTAACTCTTCAACAGGCCAGTTCGCCAGTTTGGCACCTGCCTGGTAGTCTTTCTCCAGAAAGTCGGGCAGGGCCTGGTGCGCTCACGTACAGCATAACACGCCACCAATGATTAAGCAGGGGCATCAGCGTCAGGCGTATCTTGCCTACAATCTGAAGGTACAGATGCGGCGTGTCCTGTGGGCCTCCCAGTCGGCAAGGGGTAGGGGAGGACGTTCAAACTCGCTGGTGTCGGGCTTGTTTGTACAGCTTCTTACATTGGCTCTTGTTTTATACCGGGCGCCTGCTGATTGGTTTTGAGATTCTGGTATAGATCAGGGTAAAGCCGGGCTTTTTTGGCGCCGGGCGATGCTCTTGGAAAACATTTATGCAAGCTTTCGTCAAAAGGCATGACAAATTCACTAACAAAAATTATATTAGCAGTTGGGCATACTTAATCTAATGTCCGTATACCTGCGTCTGTCAGGGAGCCTCTGTTCTCCGACTTGATATGAGGCTCCTTTAATATCTGAAAACATGTTAACCAATAAGGTTTCTGACCAAATAAAGAGAAGTAAATACATTAGCCGCGACCTGAGCTGGCTGCGTTTTAACTACCGTGTGCTTGACCAGGCCCGCGACACGAGTCGCACCATTTTTGACCGGCTCAAGTTTATGGCCATCACGGCTTCCAACCTCGACGAGTTCTTTATGATCCGGGTAGGCAGCTTGTATAACTACATCGATTACGGCAAAGAGCGACTGGACTACTCTGGCCTGCGCGAACTGCCCTTCCGTAAGAAATTGCTTGACTACGCGCACCGCTTTGTCAACGATCAGTACCTGACATTCAACAACGAACTGACCGAGCTGTTTGACAAAAGCGGTTTTGACATACTCAAGGTAGGCGACCTGACCGAGATCGAGCAGAAGAAGGTAGACAGCTATTTCAAAAATACGATCTATCCGCTGCTCACGCCCATGGTGTTTGACAACTACCATGGCTTCCCGCTGCTCATGAACCAGCTGCTGACCTTTGGTGTGGTGACCCGCACCACCGAGGAGCAGAAGGCGCAGGACCGCGTGACCTTTGTGCAGATACCCCAGAACCTGGCCCGTTTTTACGAGATCAACCGCAAGGACAAGATCATCTTTGTACCGATTGAGGAGATCATCCGCTGGAAAATCAAAAAGCTGTTCCGTAACGTGGAGATCGTGTCAGCGAACCTCTTCCGCATTACCCGAAACGGAGATTTTACACTGGAGGAGTCTGACGATATTGAAGCTGACTTTGTACAGGAAATCAAGTCGAAGCTGAAGACGCGCAAAAAAGGGCGTGTGGTGCGCCTGGAGATTGAGCGCAATCCGTCTGCCTTTATGATGAAGGTACTGAAGGAGCGCTGGACCATCGACAATGCCAATGTCTTCACGATCACGAGCATGATCGACCTGCGCGGTCTTTGGCAGATCATCAACCACAGGCAATTCAAAGACAAAGGTTTTAAGCAACCCGCATCTGTAACGCCGCTTAGCCTTCCGGCCGAGTCGGTGGACATGTTTCAGTATCTGAAAGAGCATGACGTACTGCTGCACCACCCCTACAACAACATGGAGCCGGTAGTGCAGCTACTGGAGCGAGCCGCCGAAGACCCTTATGTACTAGGCATCAAGCAGACGATTTACCGACTGGCGGATCAGTCACGTGTGACGGCTGCTTTGCTGAAGGCTGCTGAAAACGGCAAGCACGTATCGGTGCTGTTTGAGGTGAAGGCCCGCTTTGATGAGGAGCGAAACCTGCGTGAGGGTGAGCGTCTGGAAAAGGCTGGCTGTTTTGTGATCTACGGCATCAGCAAGTATAAGACGCACACCAAAATGCTTATGATCATCCGGAAGGAAGGGGAGAAGGTGACGCGCTACGTGCACATCGGAAGCGGTAACTATAACGAGCAGACCGCCCGCCTGTATACGGACGTGAGTCTGCTGACGACCAACGATGTGTATGCGCATGACGTGTCGGAGTTTTTCAATGTTATAACCGGTCACTCCCGACCAAACGAGTATAAATACCTGCTCACTTCTCCTAAATCCATGCGCCAGCAACTGATCGAGCTGATTCGCCATGAAGCACGCAATGCCAAGAAAGGACTGAAGAGCGGAATCGTGATCAAGATCAACTCACTGGAAGACAAGGAGGTGATAGATGAATTTTACAAAGCTTCCAAGGCAGGTGTACCGATTAAGCTCATCGTGCGCGGCATCTGCTGTTTACGCCCGGGCCGTGAAGACCTGAGCGAGAATATTTCAGTAAAGTCGATTGTAGGAGAGTACCTGGAGCACAGTCGCATCTATTACTTCCACAACAACGGTGACCCGAAGGTATACGGAGGCAGTGCCGACGTTATGGTGCGCAGCTTTGACCGCCGTATCGAAGCACTTTTCCTGATCGTGAATGAGGAACTGAAAAAAGAGGCGATCAATATTCTGTACTACAACCTGCTCGACAACCAGAACTCCTACATCATGCGCGAAGACGGTACCTATTCCCGTAAAAAGCCCGCCGCCAATGAAGAGATCGTTGATGTGCACAAACTGTTCTACAAGAAGGTGTTCGAGGAAACAACGCAGGAGGTAGAGTTAGTATAAAATCAGGTTTTATCTTCCGCTGAAAACAAGAACGGGAGTGGTACATGATCATCATGCGCCACTCCCGTTTTTTATAAAAGTCCCGCCCGGCTAAGTCATTTCCACCATAGTAATCACGTGCGAGGAAGATCGCTCCATAGCATGTGCCTGCGGGCAAGGCGAAAACTACCTGCTGATCTGACTGATCACAAACCGCTCCTGATGATGCTGCTCATATAAAGCGTGAATCATTCCGTCTTTGAGGCCGACGGCAGGCACGAGCATGCTCTCGAGCTTGGCCCACTTCATGGCGGACAGGTATATCTCAGCAGCGGGGAGGATAACGTCGGCGCGGTCAGGGTTGAGGAGCAGTTCGGTGATGCGCTGCTCCATGGTCATCGCTGCTACCCGCTGTGTGATCTCTTCAATCTGCTTGCGGAAAATCGCCTTGCCCACTGCCTTGCCTGACAGGTCAAATATCTTGTTGATGTTACCTCCTGTGCCAATGGCGCGGGTGAGATGGTATTTTTTGGCGTTCTCTTCGATCCATACCCGCATGTTGTTCCAAAGCTCCTGTGAGTCCACGCCGTGCATGTGCCGGATGGAGCCCTGCTCAAAGGATTGCGAGGCCATCTTCTCCCGGTTCACATAGATGTTGAACTCGGTGCTACCGCCGCCCACGTCAATGTGCAGGTAATTACGCTCATCCAGAAAGTTCACGATAACTTTGTTGATCAGGTCGGCTTCGGCTACCCCGTCGATCACCTGGATGTTCATGCCGATGGCCTGGTGCACACGGTCCAGAATTTCAGGGGCATTTTGGGAGGTGCGCATGGCAGAGGTGGCGCACACCATATAGTGGTCCACGTCGTGCACGTCGAGTAGCAGTTGAAAAGCGTGCAGTAGCTTGATGAACTTCTGAATTTTGTGCTCGCTGATAAAACCGGCATTGAACACATCCTCTCCAAATCGGATGGCGTAGCGGATGTATTCAACTCTTTTAAAAATTACGTTTCCATTCTGATTCAGAACGTTGGAGATCTGGCACCTCACCGCGTTCGAACCGATATCAATAGCAGCTAACTTCAAAAATTATCCGGTTAAGAGCGTACAACATGCTTTACTAAGCCAAATATAGGTATAAATGCTGTACGCAGAAAGTATCGGTGCTGCCAATTAAACCGGCAATTTTACTCAGCAGCCTGCACCCAGCCGAGTCTGCCGTCTGGCTGTCGCACGAGGTCAAATTGCCCGTTCACGGCTACTACAGGTACAGCGGCTCCTGCCGGCAGACTGTCCATTTGCCCGGCTTCGGGGTGCGCGTCATCCAGCAGCGGACGCTCCTGGCGCAGTTTCTTAACGGCGATGGGTCTGGCTATACCTTCCACCAGCGAGCTGATGATGTAAGCCTCCGACTGATCGGGCAGGCGCACGCGGTACCAGTTGTTTGCGGCACCCACCACCTGGAGCGGCGTGTGCTTGCTGAGGGAGGTATGGAGTGCTGCTTTAGCTGAAGGCTCTGTCCGCACATTGGCCATTTTGGACGACACCCTTACCCAGTTGCCGATCTGCGTGGCATCCACTTTCACGGTAGGTATAGGTGCTGCAGACTGGTGCACGTAGGGGTAGGGGTTGGTGGCACCGCGACCATAGCGGTAAATGCCGAAGTGTAGGTGCGGGCCGGTTCCCCTGGCATTGCCGGTGTTGCCGACCAATCCGAGCGTGTCGCCTACACTGACGCGCTGTCCGGCTGTAACCAGCTGCTGGTCAAGGTGGGCGTAGTAAAGGTTCTGCCCACGATTCAAATCCGAAAGCCAGATCACCTTGCCGCCACGGGGCGTTTCGTTCACACGCGACACGACACCGTCTACCGAGGCGATGACGGGTGTGCCGCGCGGTGCGAAAATATCAATGCCTTCGTGGCTGCGAGCGCCTGCATCACGTGGGTCACCCCAGATGCTGGCGATGTGACGACTTGACTTACCAGGTATAGGAAAAGCCAGGGTAGGCTGTGCCTGTATAGTGATGGTATAAGTGCCGCCGCGCAGCAGCTCCGGCTGCACACGCAGCAAGTGCGCCATGTCCTCATCCACCACGTAAGTCAGCGTAGTGGCTGTGCTATCTGTGTGGGCAACCTGTTTGGGGGCTCTGGCCGGGTCGGTGCTGGCTTCAAACAGATCCATGAAAACCTGCATAGTCTCCCGTGCTTTCATCTCCAGGCTCACTACCAGTTTCTCGCCACGTTTGGCTTCTACTCTGTAACCGAGCGCTCGTGGTTTGTCAGCCGGAAAGTAGCCGGTTTCTTTGAAAGGCAGCGTAACCGGCGTGGGTGTTTGCAAGGCAGTTTGCCCTGTCGCCAGCCAGTCCTGCCCCACAGCCGTCTGATCAAGTTTGGCGCTCTTCAGGGATGAGACATAGGCCTCGTAAGGCGTCTCTTTTTTGAACACGCCACGCAGCGTTTCCCGGCTTCCGCAACTGGAGAGGAAGAGGGTAACGAGTAAGAAGTATAAGAGAGAAGAATAGCTTATCGGCTTTCTGTTCATGTTTGGTTTCGTTTCCGGATTTCAGATGTGTATCCCTTTCTATACAAATATGATACCTGATTTGATTCCTTTTACTTGATATAGAATGATTTAAGCGCAATGTTGTACCTTTTGGGCAAATCTGAACAGTGCCTGAGCAGTCACGTAAAAACAGGTGTACCAATTGGAAAGGATCGTGAGAACGAACGTCAGAAAGAAAAGTATCAAAGAGCGGTGGCGCAACCGCGGAAAGAGAATGGGCAAACGACTGTTGCCTCTTTTTGCGCCGCTCATACTATCACCCTCCGCCTCCATAGGGGCTGGTAAATATGTATCCGTCAATCATAAGGTGAAGCCTAACGTGACAGCATTGTCTGTCATGCGGTTTGAGCAGGTATCCTTTGACCTCTACACTCAAATGAACCTGAGTGAATCGGACCTGAACTACGATGTGTTTAACAATGCCTTGATGGGCTATTATGGCATGTACAACGAAGGGCGTCTGTCAGATAAAGGCATCCTGACCATAGTAGACTTCACGAAGCCCTCCAGCGAAAAACGTCTCTGGGTGCTCGACCTGAACAACCGGCAGGTGCTCAGCAACACGTATGTGGCGCATGGCAGAGGCTCAGGCGAAGTGATGGCACAGACTTTTTCCAATGAGCACAAGTCCTTTATGAGCAGTGTGGGCTTTTACGTGACCGACGAGGTATACTATGGCAAGCACGGCAAATCGCTGCGGCTAGATGGACTGGATGAGGCCTATAACTCCAATGCCCGTGACCGTGCCGTGGTGATGCACGGTGCCGAGTATGCTACTGAAGACTTTATGAACAAATACGGCAGACTGGGCCGCAGCCTGGGATGCCCGGCGGTGCCACTGGGTGAGCACGAAAGCATAATCGATGCAGTAAAAGGCAAGACAGCCCTTTACATCCACTCGGGTGACCAGACCTATACCTCGCACTACCTTGACAATGCCAATGCCGTGGCGGGCTATATGGCAAGCACGCAGCCTACCCAGCTTCCGCCAGCGGAGTTTTCCATTTAATGCCACAGCCTATACCTGGTTTCTGGTCAGCTCTAACCTGATCACCGTTCAGCAAGGCATTAAGCGCCTGTCGCAGGTCCTGTCCTGTTACGGGCGTTTCGCTTTTGGGGCGTGCGTCATCAAACTGGCCATGGTAGGCCAGGCGCATGTTGCGGTCGAACACAAAAAACTCTGGTGTGCATACTGCCTGGTAGGCGCGGGCCACTTGCTGGGTCTGGTCATACAGGTATGGAAAAGGAAAGCTTTTTTCGCCGGCCAATTCCCGCATCTGCTGCGGACCGTCCTGTGGATAATTCGCCGCGTCGTTTGCGCTGATCCCTACAAAACTTACCCCTTTTTGCTGATACTCGCGGGCTGCCTTCACCAGTTCGTCCAGTATGAGCTGTACGTAAGGGCAGTGGTTGCAGAGGAACATGATGACAGTGGCTTTGTTAGAAACCACATCCTCTAAACAGACGAGCTTGTCGGAAGCCGTGTCGAGCAGGCAAAGTTGGGTGCTACAGTGCCCAGTGGTAATGCTGTGGAAGCTAATGGCATAATGCTGTAGATTAGGTGAGAGAATCTTTCTGGCTATACCTGAAAGCTGAATCAATGTAAGATTTTTGTGTGAATTAAAAAAGAAAAGGGGTGCTTATTACGCAACAGCTTTCAGCTGCGTAATAAGCACCCCTTTTCTGATTTTTTGGCGGAGCTATCTGCCGTACAGCTCTATTTCCTTTCTCAAGCGCTGCGCTGTAGTTTTGGTAAACATACCGGGCTGCAGGCGCCACTGCCAGTTACCCCTGGCGGTAGAAGGCTTGTTCATGATCGCTTCCTTACCCAGACCCAGCACATCCTGTATAGGCAGTACCACGAGTTGCGCCACCGACATGTAAGCCAGGCGTGCCATCACCTCATGCACGTTCTCTTTTGAAAGGCGCTGGGCACTGTAATCGCTCAGGCGCTTCTTATCATCTCGGCTGGCGTCCTGCTCATACCAGGCCCGCACGGTGCTGTTGTCATGGGTACCGGTGTATACAATGCTGCTTTTGATGTGGTGGTGTGGCGCATAAATACTCTCGGGCAAGTCTTCACCGAATGCAAAGAGCAGCACCCGCATGCCCGGCAGATCAAACTGGCTCATCAGGTCTCGTACCGGCTGGTCTATCTCACCCAGGTCCTCGGCGATGATGGGCATGGCAGGGAATTTCTTGCGTACCACGTTCAGCAATTCGGCTCCCGGGGTATTCACCCATTTCCCGTTGATAGCGGTCTCCTCTCCGGCAGGCACTTCCCAGTAAGCCGAGAAAGCCCGGAAATGGTCGAGGCGCAGCAAACCGAAAAGCTCCAGGTTATGGGCGATGCGCTGCAGCCACCAGTCAAAGTTTTGGTCCTGCAGTTTCTTCCAGTCAAACACAGGCGTGCCCCAAAGCTGTCCTGTTTCGCTGAAGTAGTCCGGTGGCACACCCGAAACAGCGGTAGGCATGCCGGCCCGGTCCAGTTTGAATAAATGCGGGTGTGACCAAACATCGGCACTGTCATGGCTTACATAAAAGGGCATGTCACCGATAAAGGTGATCTCTTTGGAGGTACAGTATGCTTTGAGTGCCTCCCACTGGCGGTAGAACAGGAACTGGAAAAAGGCTTCCCGCTCAATCTCACCAGCCAACTCAGCCAAGAGTGCCTCCATAGCATGATCCTGCCGTGTTTTAACTTTCTCAGGCCATTCCACCCAGGGTTTCTGATCGTAATAATGTTTGAAAGCCACAAAGCTTGTAAAGTCTGGCAGCCATGCCTTGTGCGTTTCCTGAAAGCGGATAAACGCGGCTTTGAGTTTGCTAGCCTTGCCGTCTTTGTAGTTGTCGTACGCCTGTCGCAGCAGCTTCACTTTATAGTCCGCCACCTCGGGTAGTTTACCTTGGATTTGTCGAAGCCGCCGCCCGCCCGTATGTCCTTTTTGTCCAGCAGGCCATCTTCCACCAGCCGTTCGGGGCTTATCAGCAGGGGGTTGCCGGCAAAGGCAGAGTGGCTGCTGTAGGGTGAGTTGCCGAGCCGATTTCAGTCGGGTTGAGCGGCAGAATTTGCCAGTACCGCTGGCCCGCCTCGGCCAGCAGGTCGGCAAACTTATAGGCCTCTGAGCCCAGGTCGCCGATGCCATAAGCGGATGGGAGCGAGGTGATGTGGAGCAGGATGCCGCTGCTTCGTTTGGGTATAATCATGCGTTTGAGGATGTTAAAAGTGCAACCGGGAAAGTCTTGAAAATCTCGGCCAAAGGTATAGACTGCTTTGCCTGCACCTGCTGTCCGCCAAAAAGCTGCTGCCAGTTTTGCGGCGCTTCGGCAGGAAGTTCCACCATCGTGTCACCCCACACCTGTTCGCCCAGTGGCAGTTCCTTTTCTGAGATGATGCTCGTGAGCAGACGCGGCACCACCACAATGCACCAGTTCTCTTCGTGGTGGCGGGCGAAGGCCATGGCATGGCGGCTGTGCTGGCCCTTTAACTTTAGCGGGATATAATCGCCCTCGTCGAAAAGTGATTTCAGCTCTTTGCGCAGGTGGAGTACCTGGTGCAGCAGGTATAGCTTCACGCGGGCATCGGTGGGGGAGGAGAGCAGCTCCTGCTGCAGCTCATCACCGTTTTCGTTGTGCTTTATTTCCTGCAAAAATTGCTGTCGTTGCTCGTAATCCACAGGGCGGCGGTTGTCCGGATCTACCAGGCTGAAGTCCCAGAGTTCGCAGCCCTGGTATACATCGGGCACGCCCGGACAGGTGGTTTTGAGGAGCGTCTGGCACAAGGAGTACAACCAGCCAAAATGAGCCGCCTTCTGGAAAAAGGGCTTGAAAGAAGCCATGAAGTCCTTGTCTTCCTGCAGCAGTTGCTGCACCAGATTTTTGACCGATGTTTCATAGGCTTCATTTGGCTCCGACCAGTTGGTGTTGACCTTGGCCTCCCGGAAAGCCTTCACGAGGTACTCCTGCACCCGCTCCACCAGTGTGTCATCCACCTTGCCGTCGATCGGCATCACGCCCAGCAGGGTTTGCAGGATGAAGTAAAGGTCGTTTGCTGTCGGTCCGTCGGACTTGCTATGCTTCCGTGCCAGTTGCATCCATTCTGTCGCGTTTTTCTCCCACTCTTCCGGCAGCTCACTCAGCACCTGCAGGCGCATGCGGGAGCCTTCGCCGCGTTTAGTGTCGTGCGTGGCCGTGGCGTTGATGGAGTGCGGATAAGTTTGCATGCGGTATTGCATGCGCTCATGGAAATCACGGCGGTCCAGGTTGAATACATCCGGGCTGTTTCCCACTTCGTTGAGCGCCAGCAGGCGGTTGTAGTTGTAGAAGGTGGTGTCTTCCACCCCTTTCGCTGCCAGCGGACCTGTAAACTGCTGACTGCGCATCACAAAGTATAGCTTTTCTCGCTTTAGTTCTTCGCTGTCCTGCTCACCTGACTCGAACAAAGTGTGCAGGTGCTCCAGCTCTGCTTTGACCTCAGGCGCTTTTTCATGGGCAATGCCAAAAGCTTTGTCCACCATTTCCATGGCCCCAGACGGCAGCGGGAAGGCATGGCCGTAGATGCGGTACACCGGGAAGGAGGCCAGCAATGTAGCCAGGGCATGGTGCCAGTTCTTGTCTCCGGAAGAGGCAGGTATAAGTTCACAATCACGCAGCAGGCGCAGCAGGTTTTGCAACTCGCCCTGCATGTAGTTCTCAAGGATCAGCAACTTCTTCTCGTAAACCAGCTTTTCGTAGTCGAGGGGTGCTTCGGGCACCAGGCGGTGATAAATCTCAGTCAGTTTTTTCTCACCTTCGGCATTGGTAAAGAGGTTGCTCACCCAGGCCAGAAAATCGTAGCCGCTGTTGCCTGTATCGGCCAGTAGTCGGGCATGTTTTCTTCACCTTCCAGAATTTTCTCCACCACCAGGTATACCTGCTCACCCGTCATTTCCCGCAGTCGCTCCAGGTAGTTGTCGGGGTCGAAAAGGCCGTCGACGTGGTCTACCCGTAGCCCCTGCACCAGTTGCCGCATGCAGAGCTCCTTGATAAACTGATGGTAATGGTGGAATACCTCCTCCCGCTCCATGGCTGTGCAGATCAGGTCGTTGACCGTGAAGAAGCGGCGGTAGTTGATACGCTTCTCTGTTTCCTGCCAGTGACTCAGAATATAATATTGCTGCCGGAGCAGTTCCTGAAGGGCTGTCTTGTCCTCGTTTATACCTCGTAGTACATCGGCTATACCTTGCTTTACTGCAGAATGATCTTGTGCAATCTGGTAGAGAGCCTGTTTCGCCTGCTCCCAATCGTTAGGCTCCAGCCTGTCGTGCGACATTAATTGCTCCAGCTTTTGCACCTGCTCCGTTAGTGCTGCGCTGGCTTCTGAAGAATTGAGCTTTTCGGCTACGCGCTCCAGCAGGAAGGTATAGCTGTCGATGCTGATTGGGTAAATATTGTCGAAGTAGTGTAGCCGGAAACCCTGTTCATCGAAACTGAGCTTAAGCTGCCCCTGCTTGACCACTTCCTGCAGAGGCTCTCCCAGGAAGGGTACCATTAGTTGGCCCTTAAAGTCAGGATGGTTGAAGTTGACATCGAAGAAGGTATAGAAACGCGACTTCTGGCCTTTTTCCAGCACGTCCATCAGCCAGGCATTGTTCGGGTGAAAGGCCATGTGGTTTGGCACGATGTCCTGCAACCAGCCCATGCCATGTGCTTTCAGTTCGTCTGCTATCGCCTGTAATTCTTCCATGGTGCCCACATCGGGGTTGAGCTGGTGCGGATCCGTCACGTCATAGCCGTGCTCACTGCCGGGACGGGCCGTGAAAAAAGGCGCAGCATAGATGGTGCTGATGCCCAGGTCCCGCAGGTAGGGGAGTATATTTTTCAGGTCCTTCAGTTTAAACTTCGGGGACAGTTGTAGTCTGTATGTCGAGGAAGGTATGTATACCATGTTGTTTTCTTTTTAGCTGTATAAGGAAAGGTGGCTTAGTGGGCAAAGTCTGCGAGATGTCAGCTTCATATTTTCAGATTCAGGCTATTATACAACTCTTCGAACTGCTTGCACCAGGCATCGGCTTTTTCGTTTTTTTCATCCTGTTTTTTGCGGTTCGTCTCATAGGTACTTTGTCGCATCCTGAAAGCGATGTTCTGCGACTGCCAATACTCCGGCTGCAGACTGGAGCCGTTGATGACCGTCAGGAGTTCGATCAGATATTGCATGTGTTCCGTGTCATCGGGATTTTCCTCCAGGTAGTGCATCGCTTCTTCTACATGGATAGTCGCCGCATAATTCACCGCTTCTTCATCCAGTTTCACGCCCATGCGATCGACTTCTTTCAGGAGTTTGAGCACGGTGTCCACATCCACCCGTTCGGCCATCAGGGCTTCAAGCAGGCGTCCCGATACAATGTAGTCTACCGTGATCTGCAGTGGCCGCGGCAGGTTCATATCCACGTTTTTGATGGCTGCCATCAACGGATAGTTATTGTCGTATACCTGCTGAAAATCATGCTCCAAAGCCCGCATGGTTTGCTCCAGTACCTGGTCCAGAATCTTCTTCTGGTCATCGCGGAAGAGGTGCCAGAAAGAGTAGTTGTGCGACTCGAAGTGCTTGTCAAGCAGCATGATTACTTCTGTGATATTGCCTTTGTCAAAGGCGGTGCTGAGTTCATGGTGCAGGGTGGCGAAGGCATCGGGGCTTACGAATTTGCGCACGCCCCCGAACAACTGATGATCACCAATGTGTAGCACGCCAAACGAAACGTCCACTTCCTCCCAGGTAATGGTGGAGCGGATGAAAGCTTTGCCAATGGCCAGCCGCTGACGTCCCGCCTCTAGCATTTCATAATATTCGGAAGTGGCCTTGTAGCTGTAGAGTGGTAGCTCTTCCGGGGAGTCGGCAAAGAGCGACGACACGGCATAATGGGCACCAACCCGCAACAGGTCCAATTGAGTTGGCTGCACTATTTTGTAGTAGGCCTTGGAAGCGTCGCCGTACTCCTTGTTATTGCTCTTAGCTCGTTTCAGGAATTCCACGAATGTTGTTTCATAGTCGTTGCCGCTCAGGTCCTTTGCCAGTTGCAGGGCTCGTGTCGCGTACAGAATGTCCTGCATCGTTTCGATACCGGTCACCTCGTCAAAAAACCAGCCGCAGCTGGTGTACATCAGCATGGCGTGGTACTGCATTTCGAGCAGTTTCAGAAACTTGATCTGCTCGCCTTTGCTCAGTTCCCGGTTAGTCTGTGAATGGATGAAATCATGCACATTGTCCTCGTTCCGGTCCATGATCACCTGGATGTAGTTGTTACGCGTCTGCCACGGATCGGCTCCCAGCTTCTGCATCTCCTGCTCAAAGAGCGGCTCCAGCTGATCGCGCACCCAGTCGAAGGCTTCCCGCACAGGAGCCCGCCAGGCCTGGTTCCAGTCATCGTGGCCGCCGGTGTGGCAGCCGCAGTCGCTGCGCCAGCGCTCTACGCCGTGCATGCAGCTCCAGGATGTGTTCTCGATGATTTCAGCTTCGTATTTAGGCGGGTATAGCTCCAGGTATTCTCCGTAGATCGTGATCTTGGCCAACTCTTCCTGCTCAATGTGGTGCAGGGCGTAGGAGAGGGCCATTTCACCGAAGCGGTGGTGGTGGCCGTAGGTTTCGCCGTCTGTGGCGATGTGCATGAGCTGCGGATCTTTGCTGTGCTCGTCGAAGG
>NZ_AKIS01000117.1:0-11468 GCF_000277005.1 Pontibacter sp. BAB1700
TCGCCGAGGCCATAGCTCAGTTGCAACTCAGGCCAGATGGCAGTTGGTGCCTTTATTTTGCTTTGGGCGTTGCTTAGAAGCGGCAGCACTGCCAATGCGAGTATCAGGTATAGCTTTCTCATAAATATTATCGGTTTTCAGCTGCCAGTTCCTGCACGGCAATCCAGGCCATCAGGCCGATGCTGGTTTCCAGTGCTGCTTCGTCAATGTCAAATGTCGGGGTATGCACACCCGAAGTAATGCCACGGTCCTCATTGCGAGTACCCAATCGGTAGAAGCAGGCGGCCACTTCCTGCGAGTAATAGGCAAAGTCCTCGGCTCCCATCCAAAGGTCCAAATCCACTACATTGTCAGCTCCCAGGTATAGCGCTGCTGCCTCACGGGCACGCCCGGTCAGATCAGGGTCATTCTTCAGGAAAGGGTAGCCAAACTTAATGTCGATGTCGCAGCTGCCGCCCATGCTTTCGCAAAGTCCCTCGGCCAGTTTGCGTATACGGCGGTGCGCCTCTTTGCGCCATACCTCATCCATGGTCCGGAAAGTGCCTTCTACCTTCACCTCATTCGGAATCACATTAGTAGCTCCCAAGGCCTCTACTTTTCCGAAAGAAAGCACTGTTGGTACCTTAGGACTGGCATGGCGGCTCACGATCTGCTGCAGGGCCACGATCAGGTGCGATGTGATCAACACCGGGTCCACATTGAGCTCTGGCAGGGCCGCGTGACCGCCCTTGCCTTTCACGGTGATGTAAATCTCGTCGGCGCTGGCCATGTACATACCTGACCTGAAACCGACCTTGCCGGCCGGTAGCATCGGGAACACGTGCTGACCAATTATACCTGTCGGAGCCGGTTGCTGCAGCACTCCCTCTTTGATCATGATGGAGGCGCCTCCCGGAAACTTCTCCTCTCCCGGCTGAAACACCAGCTTCACTGTGCCTTCAAACTCGTTGCGCAGCTCCTGCAGAATGCGGGCAGCTCCCAGCAAAGAAGCCGTGTGCACATCATGCCCGCAGGCATGCATCACGCCCTCATGCTTTGATTTGTAAGTCTACGGCATTCTGTTCTGTGATCGGCAGTGCATCCAGGTCGGCACGCAGGGCAATGGTTTTATTTTCCGGCTTACGGCCTTTGATAAGCGTAACCACTCCGGTGTTAGCCATGCGGGTAGTTTCCAGCCCATAGCTTTCCAGCACCTGCTCCACGTAGGCAGCCGTATTGTGCTCTTCAAAGGAAAGCTCCGGGTTGGCGTGCAGGTGCCGGCGTATACCTACCGTGTCCTGGGTATAGGTTGTGGCCAGCTCTTTTATTTTCTGTGCTAATTGATTCATGTATGTAATAGGGCAACAGGCCCTTGACGGACCTGGTATCTGCTGTCAAATATAAAAAGAAAAACGTTGCAGCCGCCTGAGCAACTGCAACGCTGTATACCTGTAGCGGGTCGCTATACCTTAGTTTTTAGGTATGTTGATCTGCTCCTGCACAATGTGGGCGTTAGGTATAAGATCACTGATCTGGTTGAGCACCTGCTGCGCCTCCATGCGTGTAAAATAGTCGCCTATTTTTAGTCTGAAGTTTGGCTGCTGGTAAGTCAGGTAGTCTTTCTCCTCCGGCACGCGGGCGATGATTGCTTTGCGCAGGTCCATCACCGTCTGGCGCTCCGAGCCGTTGTAGGCCAATATGCGGTAACCCTGCGCATAGCGTATGTTCTTATTCACACTGGCTACACTATCCATCAATACGGCTACCTTGGCATTCGCATGGTTAGTCGGTTCTACTCTGGCAGCTGCCGGGGCATTGGCCGCATCGGCCGGGTAGGTCGGGCGGTATACGCTGATGTCATCCACTACGCGGGCACTGGTAGTGGTTCTGTCAGGTGAACTTGTGCGGGCCTCTGCTGAAGGCTTGCAGGCCGATGACACCAGCAGGGCCATGATAAATAGGAAACTAAGCGCTCTGTTCATGCTTTACAATTTGGATACTGGCAGAGCAACCTAAGCGGTCGGCTCCCGCCTCAATTAACGCCACGGCATCGGCGTATGTTTTAATGCCTCCAGAGGCTTTAATTTTGATGTGGCTCGGCAGTACACGGCGCATCAGCTGAATATCCTCTACCCGGGCACCTCCCGAAGCAAAGCCTGTCGAGGTTTTCACAAAGTCTACACCGGCTGCGGCACATATCTCACAGGCTTTGGAGATCTCGTCCTGCGAAAGCAAAGCCGTCTCGATGATCACTTTCAGCTCCGCCTCTTTCAGATGGCAGAAGTTCGCCAGGTCGCTCAGCTCATTCTGTATCTCGCTATACCTGCCAGACTTAAAGAACGACACGTTCATTACCACATCAATTTCATTTGCGCCGTCTGCTATGGCTTGGTGAGTCTCCAGAAACTTTACTTTCGGATGCTGATAACCTAACGGAAAGCCCACCACCGTGGCCACTTTCACTCTTGCGCCTGGCCCCAGTCGCTCGGCAGCAGCCTGCACATAGCACGGTGGCACACACACTGCCGCGAAACCGTAGCTGCGGGCCTCGTCACACAATTGCATCACCTGCTCAGCTGTCGCATCAGGTCGCAAAATAGTGTGGTCTATATAAGTAGCAAGATCTTCTCCTGACATAATTCTTGACAAAAGATGTTTTAAACAAAGACAAAGGATATAATGCCTGGGCATTGCACCCGTTCTTATATCCTTTGCTTTCAGATGATCATGTAAAAGAATAGCCGCCAGACTTTTCAGAAGGCGGCTATCTGGGATTAGTCTTCAATCAGTACGCAGCGGTTCTGGAGCAAATCCTCCTCTACCGTTTTGAATTTCACGTCCTTGAGCACACGGCCATCATTGTACTGCACGCTTACACGGTCGTTGCGACCGGCCACTTTTTGAGAGTGTGCGGGCATGATCTTCTCCGGTTCCGGAGCGTGCATCGGGCTGCTGTTATGCTCCAGCGACGAGTGCACTTCCTCTTTCTGCTCGTGCAACACTGGCGGCTTTGGCATTTGTGGCGCACGTGGCTCCTGCACCTGCTCTGGTGCCTGCACTGGTATGTAGGCGTGGAACAGGAAGGATACCGTCTCTTCGTTCACTTTGCCGATCATTCGCTTGAACAGCTCAAACGACTCAAACTTGTAGATCAAGAGCGGGTCTTTCTGCTCGTACACGGCGTTCTGCACTACCTGCTTCAGGTCGTCCATCTGGCGCAGGTGGTCGGTCCAGGCCTGGTCGATCGTACCCAGCGTAATTACTTTTTCCATCGCACGAATCAACTCCATGGCATGGCTTTCATACGTCTTGGTCAGATTTGCCACGGCGGCTAACTGGCGTTTGCCGTCTGTGAATGGCACCGCTACGTTCTCGATCATTGGTCCACGGTTCAGATGGATGTTCTCGATGATTGGGTAAGCCTGTTCGGCTGTTTGCTTGTTTTTCGTCAGGTAATGGTTCAACGCCTCGTTGTACAGTCGCTCTACCAGTTGGTTGGCCTGCACAGACTTGAACTCATCTTCTGTAATAGCAGTGTTGATACCGAATACACGGATGATGTTCAGCTGGAAGTTGTCGTAGTCAGCGGTGTTTTTGTAGTTCACCACCATGTCTTCGCTGATATCATAGATCATGTTCCAGATATCGAGCTCCAGACGCTCGCCGTATAGAGCGTTGCGGCGGCGCTTGTACACCACTTCACGCTGTGCGTTCATCACATCGTCGTACTCAAGCAGGCGCTTACGCTGTCCGAAGTTGTTTTCTTCCACCTTCTTCTGCGCACGCTCAATTGAGTTTGTGATCATGGAGTGCTGAATCACCTCGCCTTCTTCCAGACCCATGCGGTCCATCAGACGGGCAATACGGTCAGAACCGAACAGACGCATCAGGTTATCCTCCAGGGACACAAAGAACTGCGAAGAACCCGGGTCACCCTGACGACCTGCACGACCGCGCAACTGGCGGTCCACACGGCGAGACTCGTGGCGCTCCGTACCGATGATGGCCAGACCACCGGAAGCCTTCGACTCCGGCGTCAGCTTAATGTCTGTACCACGACCGGCCATGTTTGTCGCGATGGTTACCGTACCCGGCTTACCAGCTTCCGCCACAATCTCGGCTTCCTTCTGGTGCATTTTGGCGTTCAGTACCTGGTGCTTGATCTTGCGAAGCGTCAGCATACGGCTCAGGAGCTCCGAGATCTCTACCGAAGTTGTACCTACCAGCACCGGGCGACCTTTCTCAGTAAGCTCTACGATCTCATCAGCTACGGCATTGTATTTCTCACGCGTGGTCTTGTATACCTTATCGTGCTCATCTTTTCTCTGGATAGGACGGTTGGTAGGAATCACTACCACGTCCAGTTTGTAGATGTCCCAGAATTCACCGGCCTCTGTCTCGGCTGTACCTGTCATACCTGACAGCTTGTGGTACATACGGAAATAGTTCTGCAGCGTAACGGTGGCGTAAGTCTGTGTAGCATCTTCTACCTTCACATTCTCTTTGGCTTCGATGGCCTGGTGCAGACCGTCAGAATAACGGCGACCTTCCATCACACGACCTGTCTGCTCATCTACGATCTTCACCTTGTTGTCCGGCGTCACGATATACTCGGTATCCTTCTCGAACAAGGTATAGGCCTTGAGCAACTGGTTGATGGTATGCACACGCTTCGACTTCTCCTGGAAATCAGCGATCAGTTTTTCTTTTGCGTGCAGCAACTCCTCTTCGTTGAGCGACTTGTCGTTCTCGATGTTGGCGATCTCTGTACCGATATCCGGCAGGATGAACAGCTGTGGATCTTCACCCTGACCAGTGATCAGGTCGATACCTTTCTCAGTCAGCTCGATCTGGTTATGCTTCTCGTCAATGGTGAAGTAAAGCGGCTCATCGGCCTCCGGCATCATACGGGAGTTATCCTGCAGGTAGTAGTTTTCTACCTTCTGCATGATGGCGCGGTTACCGTCTCACTGAGGAATTTGATCAGCGGCTTGCTCTTTGGCAGGCCACGGTAGGCACGGAACAAAGCCAGACCACCATCCTGCGTGTTTCCCTCCTTGATCAGGCGCTTGGCCTCCGTCAGAAAGTTCATCACTACTTTGCGCTGGGCATCAACCAGGGTAGCGATGCGTGGCTTCAGCTGATAGAACTCGTGTTCGTCGCCACGTGGCACCGGACCGGAAATAATCAGTGGCGTACGGGCATCGTCGATCAACACGGAGTCTACCTCATCGACCATGGCGTAGTGGTGCTTGCGCTGCACAAGGTCTTTTGTCTCGCGTGACATGTTGTCGCGCAGGTAGTCAAAGCCAAATTCGTTGTTGGTACCGTAGGTGATATCAGCACGGTAGGCGTTGCGGCGGGCCTCAGAGTTAGGCTGGTGCTTGTCGATACAGTCAATCGTGATGCCGTGGAATTCAAACAAAGGCGCCATCCACTCAGAGTCACGACGGGCGAGGTAGTCGTTCACGGTTACCACGTGCACACCGCGCTTCGAAAGGGCATTCAGGAAGGCAGGCAGCGTCGCTACCAATGTTTTACCCTCACCTGTGGCCATCTCAGCAATTTTACCCTGGTGCAGCACGATACCACCGATCAACTGCACATCATAGTGCAGCATTTCCCAAGTGATCTCGTTGCCGGCAGCCATCCACTTGTTTGCCCAAATGGCTTTGTCACCGTCGATCTGCACATTTGGCTTACGAGCTGACAGTTCGCGGTCCATGTCGTTGGCGGTTACTACCAGCTGACCGTTCTCTTTCCAGCGGCGGGCAGTTTCTTTTACAATGGCAAAACCAACAGGCAGTACCTCCATCAGCACTACCTCTAGTTCTTTGTTGCGCTCCTTCTCCAGCTCATCGATTTCAGAGAAAATGTTCTCCTTCTGCACAATGTTCAGTTCCGGCTCGTCGGCCACACGCTTGTGCAGCGCGGCTATTTTCTCGTCGGTAGGCTTCAGGCGCTCATCAATAATGCCTTTGATCTCGATTGTTTTCTGACGAAGCTGGTCGTCGGTGAGGCTGTTGAGCTTTGCGTACTCCTCGTTAATTTTGGATACGTAAGGCACTACCTCCTTTATATCTCTGTCGGACTTGGTTCCGAATAGTTTCGCAACGGTTTTACCGAAAAAATCAAACATCTGTATTTGTTATTCTTAAATGAAATCCTGCGTTTGCAATATCGTCAAAAATAAGCTGTTTTTCTGATATATCTAAGGCAATGCACCAAAACAATACCAGAATGACAGCCGCATGGCGTTTCTGCCATATTTGCCGATAGGCTATACTTATTTTCTCAACAAAGCTCAGGCAGTGTAAATTCCTGTGTCAGAAAGGGAAAGTAGTAAGTTGGTTTGTGGCATTGTGACAGGATGGGGATTAAAACACCCGCTGCATCTCCACCACATCATCCCAATTCCCATCGGATTTGCGAAGCCATTCGCGGCGGACGCCTACTTCCTCGAAGCCGGCGTTTTTGAAAAGCTTAAGGCTGGTGTGGTTGCTGGCGGTGATGCTGCAGTATACCTGGTGCAGTTGTAGGGTGTGCTGGCAGTAACCAAGCAAGAGATTGAGCGCCTCGGAAGCATGGCCTTGGCCGCGGTGAGGAGCCGAAACGACGATACCTATACCTGCGCGACGGTGCAGTGGGTCGAAGTCGAAGAGGTCGATGGCGCCGATGGGGTCTAGTTTATGGTTGCAGATAACCAGGCGGAGCTGCTTGACAGTGTATATGTCGAGGGCGGCATTTTCGAGGTACTGCTCCAGCACAAATTTAGAGTAAGGCGTAAGCGTGTTGCCAACATGCCACGTGGAGATATCGTTCTCTAAGGTATAGAGAAAATCCAGGTCGGTCGGTTCAAGAGCCCGTAGGTAGGTATGTTCGGAGCGAAGAAACATGGTTATACCTTCTCCGGCACCGGCACTGTACCTGTGAACACCAGCTTGGCGGGGCCGATCAGGTAGATGTAGCGGAAGCCCATGCCGTCCTGCTCAAAAGCTACTTTCAGGTTTCCACCAGGAGTTTTCACAGAAACGGGGCTTTCCATACCTGTCAATCCGGCTATAAGCGCGCAAGCCGTTACGCCAGTACCGCAAGACAAGGTTTCGTCTTCCACGCCACGTTCGTAGGTGCGTACATAAATGCTGTTATCCGACAGGCGCTGCACAAAGTTCACATTTGTGCCTACTGCGTTGAAGCGGGGACTATACCTGACAAGACGGCCTTCAGCATACACATCCAGGTTATCGATATTCTCCACGAAACGAACATAATGCGGCGATCCGGTATTGAGATAGAAATCATCTTCGATGCGCTCTACTCCTACCACATCAGTCATCTTCAGCTGAATTTCTTCCCGCTCGATCGTGGCTTGGTGCTCGCCATCGGCAGCCAGGAAATAGGCTACGTCTTCAATCACGCCCAACTGCTTGGCAAAGCGCACGGTGCAGCGGGCACCGTTTCCGCACATAGATCCCAGTCGACCATCGGCATTGTAATACACCATCTCGAAGTCGTAGTCGTCGTGGTTCTGCAGCAGGATCAGTCCATCTGCGCCTATACCTGTACGGCGGTTACAAAGGCTTTTGATCAGTTGCTCGTCAGTTGCCGGGAAGGTCAGTTTCCGGTTGTCGATCATCACGAAATCGTTGCCAGTACCCTGGTATTTGTAAAAGCTAAGTGCCATATAGTAGAAACAATTAAACCAGCTCTTGCGTGCAATTTTCAGGCACGGCATATAATTCGTAATTTGCCAACCTTACACAGCCGGATATAAACAGCAAATATATGTATTCCTTTTTAACAACAGAAAACTGGTCTGACTACGAACTCATTGACTCAGGTAATTTTGAAAAGCTGGAGCGCTTTGGCCAGTACTACGTGGCCCGTCCCGAGCCACAGGCCATCTGGGACAAGCACCTGCCTGAGTCGGAGTGGCAGCGTATGGCCAATGCCGTGTTCACCCGCGACAAAGGCAGCCAGGAAAAGGGCCAGTGGAAACTCAAAAAAGGAATGCCGGAGCAGTGGTACATCGATTACCAGTACAGCGATCTGAAACTGCGCTTCCGTTTGGGCCTGTCTTCGTTCAAGCACGTGGGCCTGTTTCCGGAGCAGGACAGCAACTGGAAATTCATCTACAACAAGACCCGCTCACTGAAGACTAAAACGCCAAAGGTGCTCAACATGTTCGCCTATACCGGTGCCGCCACCCTGGCTGCCAAAGCCGCCGGAGCCGACGTAACGCACCTCGACTCGGTGAAGCAGGTGAACTTCTGGGCCCGCGACAACATGGAGGCCAGCGGCCTCGACAATGTGCGCTGGATCGTAGAAGACGCCATGAAATATGCCCGTCGTGAAGTGAAGCGCGGCAACACTTACAACGGCATCATCCTGGACCCGCCCGCCTACGGCCGCGGTCCGAACGGAGAGAAATGGCAGCTGGAGAACGAGCTGAACGAACTCATCAAACTCTGCCACCAGATGCTTGACAAAACCGACTACTTTTTAGTGATCAACCTCTACTCTCTCGGCTTTTCAGCTCTGATTCTGGACAACCTGATGCGTCTGACGTTTGGGGAGCAGATTAAGAATGCAGAACTGGGTGAGATATACCTGCATGACCGTGGGGAAAGGAAGTTGCCGTTGGGGACTTTCTTTAGGTTTAGTTCGGAGGGGTAGGTAGTAGCTTGAATTTATTTTATAATCCACTGTTCAGCAGTCTAAATTCAACCAAATCTTAGCAACAGCTAAGTAAATTCTTAAAAGTAAATGGGACGAAAAATGGGGATGTTATTAATGGCAATCGGAGTGTTATGTTTCATAACAGGATTTATATTCTATTCTAAATCGAAGAACTCTACTGATACAGCAAACCAATTTGTTGAGAAAGGTAGCGTGATTAATCCTTCAACAGATGAAAGCGACGTCCCACCTTCTACTTCTATAGCAGGCACAGATAACTCATTAAGCTCCTCCAATTCTAGCAATTCTTCCACTAACTCAAATGAGCTAGCTAGGATTATTGATATGGCTATAGCTGACGGTGTGCTTACTCCTAACGAGCGAAGTCTTATTAAAGAAATCGCAAACTCAAATAACCTCGATTATGATGCTATCATACAAGATGTTGAGAAAAGGATTGTGGAATCAGGAGTATCAGAGACTGAGATTATAGATGTTAATAAAAGGAGCGGCGATGATTTT
The DNA here is from genome assembly GCF_000277005.1 of Pontibacter sp. BAB1700. Classification (NCBI taxonomy): domain Bacteria; kingdom Pseudomonadati; phylum Bacteroidota; class Cytophagia; order Cytophagales; family Hymenobacteraceae; genus Pontibacter; species Pontibacter sp. BAB1700. Next base: position 9,181 of record NZ_AKIS01000117.1, read on the forward strand.
GAAAAATATGTTGTGCAGAAATTCGACAGAGGATTTTTCAAAATCAAAGAATGGGCAGGTGACAAATATGTCAATGGCAGGTATGCTCAAACAACTCAGCATCCCGACTTGCTTTTAGAATTTCAGATGAAAGGCCAAACATTTGAATTTGCAGTTGAATGTAAATGGAAAAGTAATTTTTATAAGCGGGGAATCGAATTTGCAACGCCTGAGCAATTTAAAAGATACCAAAGCTTCCAAAGCGAAAAGAATATACCTGTTTTTATTGCCATAGGTGTTAAGGGTACAGGGAATGATCCAGAAGAGCTTTTTATAGTACCCTTGAAAGAAATTGATTCAAACTTCATTCCTCTTACAATACTTAATAAATATAAAAGGTATTCAGGTAAAAACTTTTTCTTTGACACTGAAACAGGAGAGTTGAAATAGCGTCAGTTAACTAAATTTTTAATTCCGTAATTCCTTATTATTAATCGTTTTCCTCCCCCTATGACCAAACGCCTCGCACTCATCGACATGGGCACCAACACCTTTCATCTCCTTATCACGGAGGTAGATGCGAATGGTAACCGCACGGACTTTGTGAAAACCAAGTTGCCGGTGCGGCTTGGGCAGGGCGGTATCAGCAAAGGCACCATTGCGCCGGAAGCGTACGAGCGGGCGATGAAAACACTGAAGGATTTCCGCAGACAGATTGATGAATACAATGTAGAGACAGTACGGGCTATGGCGACGAGTATGGTGCGCAACGCCAGCAACGGCGAAGACTTCATCAAAGACATTTACAAGCAGACCGACATTCAGGTAGAGATAATTGACGGCGACCGAGAAGCTGAGCTGATCTACTACGGTGTGTGCTCGGCCGGCGTGTTGGATGAACAGACCTCCCTGATCATGGATATTGGCGGGGGTAGCGTAGAGTTTATTCTTTGCAACAAGCAGGAGATCTTCTGGAAGCAAAGCTTTGAAGTGGGTGCCCAGCGCCTGATGGACAGGTTCTTCACAGCCGACCCTATACCTGACGCGCAGGTAGCCGCCGAGAAACAATTTCTGGCAGAGCAACTGCAGCCGCTCACTGAGGCTGTAGAAACGTATAAGCCTGCCCGACTGGTAGGTGCGTCCGGCACTTTTGATACCCTCTGCGACATCGATGCGCTGAACCGTGGCGACAATACCCGACAGCTTTCGCAGCCTGCCACTTCTGCATTGCAGATCTCCGACTTTTACAAGATATACCAGGAACTCCTGCACAAAACCCACGACGAACGCCTGGCTATACCGGGTATGCTGGAGATGCGGGTTGATATGATCGTGCTGGCGAGTATACTGGTGGATTTCGTGTTGGAGACCTATCAACTGAAAGAGATTAGGGTGTCGGCTTATGCCTTAAAAGAAGGGGTACTGCAGAAGGTGCTGCAGGAAGAGGGCTTCAACAACGCTTAAACAAGAACGCATCCCAGATTATACTTATCACAATGGTTCCTGAACGATTATTCCAGATCAGCTTCATGCTTTCGTTGGTCATGCTGTTCTCCGGCTGCGACGACTATGACGATAAAACTTCACCTTTGGCTAACCAGACTATACATGGCAAGACCATACATGTAGGAGAAGGTACTGCTTACAGTTGGGCCACGTTTGATGAAGCCGGTAATCCCGCTGCTGTAGGTGTACGCTTCTCGGAACAAGCCGTTAATACGCTCCCTCAACAAGACAACTCCGAAGGACACGGGCACATGATCTATTACGAGATGGAGCTGCCGCAAGAGATCATGCAGCAGACACCTTTCAAGCATATCGTGATGGATTGGAACCCGATGGGGCACCCGCCTGCCTTGTACGAACTGCCTCACTTCGATGCGCATTTTTACATTGATCTCGTCGGCAGAGCGCAAGGCAATCGGCGACGAAGTGAGCGATCCTAAACTAATGATAGAACCTGCTCCACGCTACCTGCCAGCAGACTATATTGATGTGCAGGTGAACGTACCGCAAATGGGCAAGCACTGGGTAGACCGGCATAGCCCTGAGTTGAATGGCGAGAAGTTTACCCAGACCATGATCTATGGCTCTTATGATGGCCGCGTCATCTTTTTTGAGCCCATGTACACGGTGGAGTACCTGCAGTCGAAGCCTGATGATACTTTTGATCTGAAGCAGCCGGAAGAGTTTCAGCAAAAAGGCCTCTACTACCCTACCCGCTACGGCTTCTATTATGATGCAGATAAGAAGGAATATGTGATCTGGCTAGATAACATGCAGCTGAAATAAGATGCTATACCTACTTA
>NZ_AKIS01000118.1:0-8475 GCF_000277005.1 Pontibacter sp. BAB1700
GCTAGGTATAAGCAAAGCCGATTTTATGCGGTTGATGGAGGAGCGACCAAACATCAAGCGCTTCTGGTATGAGCAGCTCGAAAAGGCATTGGTTGGCAAGATAGAGCGGGAAGTGGATCTGCTATTGCCTGAGCCTGAGCAGCGCCTGCAGCGTGTCATGCAGCGGAGTCCCCACCTGTTTCAGCACATCCCCAAAAAGTACATCGCCTCATACCTGCGCATGTCCCCCGAAACACTAAGCCGGATCAAGTAGTCGCTTCGTAAATCTTGACGCTCATCAAGGATTGGACTTAGGCCACACTGTACCTTTGATGCGTACAATATAAAACGATGAACGCTATGAATACCCTAGACCAAATCTCCCGCACTGTCGAAAATCAGAAGCACACTGTTATCTCAGCTTTAGTGCCACTGGAGCTTGCCCTCCTCAACTTCAAACCAGCTTCGGATAGCTGGAGCATACTTGAGTGCCTCGAGCACCTGAACCGTTACAGCCGTTATTACAACCCGGCACTGGCAAAGGCCATTACGGCAAATTCCGGCAACAACTCCCAGCAGAGCATCAGCTATAGCTGGCTTGGCAAGAAATCGCTGGATATGGTGCGACCGGACAACAGCAAGAAAAGCAAAACCGTGCGCCACATGAACCCTAACAACAGCCAATTGAGTCGCCAAACGCTGGAGGAGTTTCTGGACCACCAGACCGAACTGCTACAGCTCCTCAACAAAGCCAAAAACACCAACCTGAATAAAAAGGCCATACCTGTCGAGTTCTTTAAGCTGCTGAAACTGCGCATTGGGGAGGCGTTGGAATTTATGGCGCTGCACCAGGAGCGGCACCTGCAGCAAGCCCTGCAAGTAAAAAAGCAGCTACCCGTCAACCAGGCAGCTGCTTAAATATCTTTAACAAACTTTACGAAAGCCTACAGCGAATTATAGTAGGCAACCAGTTTGGCCATGTCGCTGTCGTTGCGCAGGTTCAGCGCATTCGATTTGATGTAGGTTTCCAGGTAGTCTTTTTTGTCAGGTATAGCAGAGAGCAGGGAGCTTTTCGATTTCTTCACTTTTACTGCCTTGTCGCCCACTGCAATGTAATAATCCTCGCTTTCCTGCACCTCCCTGTCGATGGTGGCGGAGCTGTAGTGCTTGCGGTCGAAAATCTTTTTGGAAGTTCGTTTCAGGAGCGACACCTGCCCGTCAGCCAGCACTTCCATAAAAGCATTGGCCGAGATGCCGTCGCCGCTATATCCTGATCGGAAAGTGCGCTCTACGGGTTGGTTGTTTTCGATATACCCTATCTTAAACTCCTGCACCGGCTCCAGCAGCTCCTTCACGTCTCCGTTCTTCGCCTTGAAGATGATGGCGTCCTTCACCTGGTCATACATCAGATCGATGCCCTGATAAACGGTGCCGCTCTTGAGTGTCAGGGAACCTTTCGCCCATTCTTTGTGCAGGTACGGTGACCCTATCATGGTGATGGTGTTGTACTCGTGTACCGGACGGGCCTCCATGTCGTTGGTATGCGTGAACTGCGCATGCGCCTGAAGGCTAAAGCAGCAGCCAACCAGCATCACTAAACCGAATCGTAAGAAGACAGCTTTCATAGGGCGTTTGTTTTTAAGTTGAAAATAAGATTACAGGTTATTATAGTACGTTACCAGCCTGGTCATGTCCTGCTCCTGCCTCAGGTCCAGGCGATTGGCTTTGACGTACGCTTCAAGTTCAGTCTGCCTGTTGCCTATGGCCTTGATCAGCGACTTTTTGTCCTTTTTCAGCTTCGTCAGTTTACCCTCCCTATCGGCCAGGTAGTAGCTTTGCTGCTCTATAATGCTTCTTACTTTTGTAGCTGAGCTATAAGGTACCTCCTCATGCACCGTTTTAGTTGTTCGCTTCAAAAGCTGTGTGGGGCCATCGGCCAGTACTTCATAAAATGCATCTAAAGGCGTAGCATCTACGGGTTCATACCCTCTCATGAACAAGCGCTTCATCAGCTCAAATTCCACGACAGGCTGCACAAACAACTGCGCCTCCCCTTTCTTGTTGCTAAACATAAGCTCATCCGCAACCTGGTCGTACTTTAGCCGAACGCCGATGTACTCTTTCCCGTCCTCCAGCTTAACCCAGCCCTCCTGCCATTCGTCATCCAGATAAGGCGAGCCCTTCACGTCCAGGTACTGCTTTGCCATAATAGGGCGGCCCATGTAGTCAACAATCTCAGTTTGAGCAAATGCTCCGGAACCAAGCAGCAGACAAAAGCAACAAGTATACGCCCACCTCAACATCATAATTGCTCTATCAACTTAATAAGACTTTTCAGTCTTTGAATATAATACTTATTTGTTAAATCTGGTAACCACCTACTAGAATATGTATTTGGCTCCCTGGCTTCGTTCTTATTGCGGCCAAAATTAACTTTCTTGCGCCTGATTTTGTTCTAACCCGGCTCCTGCTGTAAACAGGGCCACCGTATTATGCGCGAAAAAGTAGTTAGCTATAGTTTTTTCTTCCTTGGATTGCTGCTGTTCGGCTTTGCCAATGCCATTGCCGTGAAGGTGAAGTACCTGGGTCTGCACCCCTGGGAGGTGCTCAATGTAGCGCTGTTTCAACATCTGGGCTTTACGATCGGAACCTGGAGCGTGATGGTGGGGCTGTTTTTCGTGGCTATCTCCTGGTTTATCAACCGAAAGTATATCAACATAGGCACCTTCCTTAATGCAATGCTTGTCGGGCCGTTCATGGACATGTTCCTCTGGCTCGACATCCTGCCATCGGCTACCAATACGCCACTCGACTACCTGAACCTGGCTGTTTCAGTGGTGATAGCAGGTATAGCCGGCGGAATGTATGTTGCAGGTGGTGTGGGCGCCGGTCCGCGCGACGGTTTCATGCTGGCATTGTCGGAGCGGCTGAACGCGTCTGTGAGTCGTACCCGCATTGTGGTGGAGTGTGTGATCCTGGGTATAGGCTATGTGCTGGGAGGACCGATCTTCATCGCTACCTTCTTCTATACCTTCATCATGAGCCCGATCTTCCAGGTGACGCTCCGTTTCTTCCAGAGAATGCGCAACAACCTGATTGAGGCTGAAGTTAGGGTAAAAGTATAGCTGTTCATGCACGATACGGAGAGGTCGCGACCTGTCCGTACAAAGGCTCCCAAACAGGAAACGTCGCTATATTTTAACTCCTAAACTCCCAAATCCCTCAACTCTCTAACTCCTTTACTTTCACTTCCTCTTTCGCTCCTGTGTTCAGGTCGACCTGGTAGAGTTGGTGGCTGTTGGTGCTGGTGACCCAAAGATGGCCGTTCAGGTATAGCAGGTCATTGGGTTCGTGCAAGCCATCCGTCAGGGTGCGCACACGGTGCCGCTCCATATCAAGCACCTTGATCTTGCCATTGTAGGTATCGGCGATGTACACGTCGCTGTCGATCACCTCCAGGCCTACGCAGTGCTGCAGCAGGGCATCGTCCACGTCGCCATCCACGTCTCCAAAGTCGAACAGACCGCGACCCAGCGGAGTGAGCACCATACCTGTTTTGAGGTTGACAGTGCGGATAGCACTGGCCTCAGCGTCGGCTACGTAGAGCACCTCGCCCCGGATGGAGAGTCCGCTGGGCTGGTTAAAGGCAGCTTCGTCCAGCAGACCATCGGTGAGGGCTTCACGACCACTTCCGGCAAATCGGTATACCTGCTCGGTTTCCAAATCCATGCGTAGGATCTGGTGGTTGCCCGCATTAGCGATGAACATGCTGCGCCCGTATATGAGCAGGTCCCATGGGCTGTTGGGGTTCACAGGCTCGCGTCGCTTATCGTCATGGAAGTAGTACTCCAGTTCACCGGTGCCGGCGGCTGTGCTCACCATTCGGTGCTGCAGGTCTACTTTGCGGATGGCGTGGTTCTTGGCATCTGCCACATAGAGCGTACTACCATGTAGGGCAAGCCCGTGCGGTTCGTTAAAGGTCGCATCGGCATAGCCGCCATTGTTAAAGCCCCGTTCGCCACTGCCGATCACTTCGAGCACCTGCCCCTGCTGGCTCAGCTTCAGGATGCGGTTGTGCCCGCTGTCCGACAGGTATAGATTACCCGCTGCGTCGCTGATCAATTTGGAGGGAAAGGACAAGACACCTGCTTCTTTAACCTCAGTCTGCACAGGTATAGGCGTTTGGTTTAGCTCGTTTATAAACTCTTCTTTCATGCGCTGGATGTAAGGCCGCACCGTATCGTACACGCCTTCTCCGGCATGCTGCCCCACCACCTTTCCGTTCGGGTCGATGAGCACCGTAGTAGGCCATGCCCGCACACCGTACTGGTTCCAGATGGCAAAGTCAGCATCGTTTACCACCGGATGCTCCACCCCGAATTTCTGGATAGCCTGCCGGATGGTTTCGGTCTGCTTCTCGGCGTCGAACTTAGCAGAGTGTATACCGATCACCACCAGCACATCGGCAAACTCCTCCTCCAGCCGCTTCAGGTCGGGCACAATGTGCTGACAGTTGATGCAGCCAAAGGTCCAGAAGTCCAGCAACACGATCTTGCCTCTGAAATCCTTGATAGACCAGCTCCGGTCGGTGTTGAGCCAGCCGTGCGGGGTGTTGATCTCTGGTGCATTGACGCGTCCGGTGAGCATTTGCAGTTTCGTTAAGTGTGGATTATCTCGTACAGGTATAGATGATGAAAGGTTGTTGGTATAACGCTGCCAGGGAGCATTTGTGTATGTGTGCTGCAAATGACTTGTTATACCTGAAATTGGCCTTTGCCTGCAGCTAAAACAGTGCTTATGCCAAGAAGTTATTTTATCGTAAATTTGTGTAAAACTGCTGCGGCGCTATGGAGGAAACCTACCTTTCTGATTTCGGAACGATCCTGCTTTTCCTGATTGGGGGAGCGATCTTTGTGGTGATCGGTCTGTTTACCGCCCGGCTTATCCGCCCCAGCCGACCCAATCCGGAGAAGCTGACCACTTACGAGTCAGGTGAAGAGCCGATCGGCAACTCCTGGGTACAGTTCAACCCGCGGTTTTATGTAGTGGCGCTTATCTTCATCATTTTTGATGTGGAGCTCGCTTTCCTGTTTCCGTGGGCTACCGTGTTTGGCCGCCGCGACCTGATCGAGGCTACTGACGGTGTGTGGGGCTGGTTTGCGCTGATCGAGATGTTCATTTTCATCGGTGTGCTGGCGCTTGGCCTGGCTTATGCCTGGGTAAAAGGCCACCTCGACTGGATCAGGCCGAAACCAGTGGTGCCGCAAAGCCGCTCCCGTATACCTAAGGAGATATACCAGCAAGTAAACGAGCGGAAGTACGAGGTAAGAAATACCTCTCCAGGAGAGCAGACCTCTTGACAAAAGAGTTTGTGACAAAGGAGAAAAACATTTAATTCATCATTCAGATTTGAATATACCACAGGACAAGACGGGAGAAGGCGGTGTGATCATCACCAAACTGGACGATCTGCTCAACTGGGCGCGACTCACATCTCTGTTCCCAATGGGCTTTGGTCTGGCCTGCTGCGCCATCGAGATGATGGGGGCCTATGCTTCCGGCTACGACCTCGATCGCTTCGGCATTATACCCCGTGCCTCGCCTCGTCAGTCGGATGTGATGATCGTGGCCGGCACTGTTACCTTTAAGATGGCCGACCGTGTGCGCCGCCTCTATGAGCAGATGCCGGAGCCGCGCTACGTGATTTCGATGGGCAGCTGCTCCAACTGCGGCGGCCCCTACTGGGAGCACGGTTACCACGTAGTGAAGGGGGTAGATCGCATTATACCTGTGGATGTGTATGTACCCGGATGCCCTCCAAGGCCAGAGGCGCTGATCGGTGGCTTCCTGCGCCTACAGGAGATCATCCGCCAGGAAACCATCCGCGAACCAAGAGCTGTGCAGCAGATCATGGCGAGGAGAACGAATAATACGGGAGCTAAGAAGGAGGAAACAAGAGCAACGAATGAGGCGTTAGCTGTAGATAACCAAGCAGGGTCAGGAACGAACGATCAGCAAATTCCAACCGCTTAATTCCAACATTCACTCAATCACTCAATACTATGACCTTCGGAGAGATAAAGGACTTTGTAGCAGCGCATTTTGGTGCGGAGGTGATCGTTTCGGAGCATGCCAATAACCTGCAGCCCTATCTGGTGCTTCAAACGAAGCGACTGGCGGAGGTATGCCTGGAGTTGCACGACAACGAGGCGACTTATTTCGACTTTCTCTCCAGCGTGACAGGTATAGACAACGGTCCCGAGGCCGGCACCATGGAAGTGGTGTATAATCTTTACTCTATACCTTACGACCACCACCTGATGCTCAAAGTGATCGTGCCGCGCAACAATACTTCGGAGCAGCCTATACCTACCGTGCCGACCGTGAGCCACATCTGGCGCACCGCCGACTGGCAGGAGCGTGAGATCTTCGACCTGGTGGGTATCCTTTTCAAAGATCACCCGGACATGCGCCGCATCCTCTGTGCCGCCGATTGGGAAGGCCACCCCCTCCGCAAAGATTACAAGCTACAGGACTACTACCACGGAATCAAAGTGCCTTACGACAACCACAACGAGTACAGCGGTTTCCGGGGTGAGCCAGTACAGCTGATTTCTTCAGAAGATCCGTTTGGTGATAAGCGAGAGAAGCCAGAGGCGTAGCAGGGTAAAAACTTAGTTCACCATCTTCTCAAAACACACACTATTCTCTACCCCGCATACTGCCCGTAATTTGGGAATAGCTGATAGCCGTTCTTTTTGTAGAGGCTGATGGCTTCCGGCTGCTTCAGGCCGGTTTCTAGAATGCATCGGGTATAGGAAAGCTCCCGTGCCCACCCTTCTAATTCGGCCAATACCTGACTGGCTATACCTTTGCCTCGGCTGTCTGGCAGCACATACATGCGCTTCACTTCCATAGTACCCGGCTCGTACTCTTTAATGGCGCCGCAGCCCAGGGCTTTCCCGTCCTCGTAAGCCAGCACGACATACTTTATCTTGTCGATCTTGTTGTACTGTGCATAAAAGGCGTGCTCTTCTCCATCCCGAATAGCCAGGTCTGCATCGAGCAATCTGACGAGCGCTACAAAGTCGGGATCATCCGAATCGGTTCTTTTCAGGTATAGCATGGGTATGTTGAAGAGTTTACTACGATCGAAGTTCGGCAGTATGCTATTACAGCTCAAATTTGCATAATGTTTTCACATATTCCTTCCGCTGATACCAGTCATTGTATACTAACTCAATTGTATTGACAATAGATGTCCCAAAGGAATGCTCTCTGTGCTTTGCTATCATCCTTAAAAATTACGTTTCTATTTCTGAGTTCTTCCTTAAACCTGACGACTGTCGAGTGGGCTGTTTGTATGCTATAGCGTTTGTCAATGGACTGCTCTAAACCTGAATCCCGGAAGTTACTTCTCAGGTTATCACGAAGCCGACTAAGCGTATTATCCGCTAAAAACCCCTGCACCATCAGACAGGACGGAGAAGCAGTAAGCCCCCTGAATTCTACTTCAAAAGGACCCAGCCCATGTATACTTTTTCTGACAGTCTTTACGTAGTCTTCCACCCGAATCTGCCCCAAGTCGAAGCCATCATAACATGAAATGATCGACATCACGGTCACATGCAGATCTGAATTCCGATAAAAGTACTGGTTTGGTTCGATCAGCTTAAGCTTGTAGAGCAGTTCCTGAATTTCTCCTTTTACAACATCATCTGGCCGCAGCAATAGGGTGATCCCAAATCTGTTATCACTGGCAGCATCAACCAACTCGTCAATCTGATAAGCACCTGATTGTATCCTGCGAATCGAATCCTGATACAGTCGATCATAGTGCTCTTGTAAATGCATGCAGCTAATTGTTGTAGTAACTAGTGATAAGTTTTATCATGAGTGATTTGTAACCGATTAGGATAGGCTACGGACAAGGTGTAGCTAAGCATAGAGGCCGTACCTTGATTTATGAAGTACTTTTTTATTATTGATAGAAGTTTAGCTTTTTCATTAATTGTTCGTCCGACCCTGCTACTTTAACTACAATGACTCTTCCTGTTGTGCAGTTGCATGCATAACAAAACTGTTGTTTGGCCTGATCAAATTCAAACTCAATATTCTTAACATTCACGTTACGATTCTCTAAATATCTTTTTATTTCAACTTTTCTCTCCTCCTCAGTATCATCGCTGTTCTGTTTCCATGGATCAGCACACCCAGTTTCATCCCAATAGAAAATTGTTGATGCATCGTCCTTTTTACAAGAGGGAAGCACACCAAATAGAATCAGAATAATAATGATTAGTTGATTTTTCATGTATGTATATTTTGTACAACGGTTAGTACAGGCTGTGAACGAGACGTAGCCGAGTGTGGAGCCTGTGCAGGGTTATGGGCTTTAATTTTATCCTTCTATAGCTTTTAGCACAATCATCAGAACAATTGTCGACCCTGTATAGATATAGAATATTCTTGCAAAAGGAGGAAAGTAATTTATTT
>NZ_AKIS01000119.1:0-16666 GCF_000277005.1 Pontibacter sp. BAB1700
TGCCGGCCAGGGTCTGCAGCTCGAGGGCAATATGCTGCACCACCTTGCTGAACGTAGTGCCTTCGCGCACGAGCCTGAAAAAACCACCGGGTGTACCCTTGGACGAGCGATGCTCATACATGCCCGGGAATAGCTTTTCCAGCCGCTCCGGAAACTGCGGGACCTCATTTGTAAGCACATCCTGGAGACCTTCCAGGTCAAGTTTCAGGACAATTATTTTGGGATGCTTGATAGACCAGTAGTTAGGTCCACGCATGATCCTCAGTTCAAGTATTTTCATTTGCTTTCACACATCAGGTTTGAGCCTGTGTCAACAGGTAGTGGGCCGCAAGGGCAATGCCTAAGATTAGTACGGATTAAGAGAACTTTGGGAGAACACCAGGGCTTCAAATGAAGGCTGATTTTTCTAAAAATGAGTAGTTAAAACAGCTGTAGCGTGGCAGGAGGTGTTTTGTACCAGCTCGTTTTCCGTATTTGTACGTCTTTTGGGTAAATGGCGGTTTTGAGTCCGTTAATATAAAACCCAGCCCCACCTAAAACGTTTAATAAGTGCGTGTTTTGTCTAAATTCATATTCAATAAGTTCTATAATTAAATTAAATATACAGTTATGGCAAGAGATTATCAGGATGACTATGGTAGGGGAAGCTATCGCTCTCATGACCGCGACCGCTCTCAACACGATGAAGGAGGCTTTTTCAACCGGATTGGAGAAAAGATCAGCCATGCCTGGGAGCGTATAGCAGGAGATGAGGACGATCGTGGAGAGAGACAGCAGCGAGGCAGTACGCATCATCCTTATTCAGGAGAATTTGACCGTGGCGGGTACCGCTCATCAGGGTATGGTTCGGGCGCTTCAGGAAGCCAGGACCAGCGCTACGGCCAGTCCCAGATGGGCAGGTATAGCCCACAGCGCTCACAAGGGGGCTCTTACCGCTCCGGGCAGAGCGAAAGCAGTAGTGGCTACAGTGGCCGTATGTCTGATTACGGGTCATCATCGCAGGGCAGCAGCTACGGCCGCACCGGCTCTCCATATGGAGCCGGCTCCAGCGGAGGGGAGTACGGCGCTTCAGAGCACACAGGTTATGGCAGCTCACAGCGTGACTACGGCAGCTCATCCGGTTACGGCGAATCTTCAGGAGGCTACGGGCGTAGCTCTATGGGCTTCCCGCGCGGCTCAGACTACGGCAGTGGCGGCTCCGGCTCTATGGGCGGCGGCTACTTTTGGCAGTGGGGCAGGGCCGTGGAGTGGTGGTCCGTACGGTGACACCGGCAATGCAGGCTACAGATCGCGCAGCGGATCGCAGCGCGACTCCGGCCAGGACTTCCAGGGCAGAAGCAGCTCAATGGGTAGCACAGGTGGATACGGCAGCTCAGAGGGCTACAGCCGTTCTGACTACGACTACTCCCGCCGCGAGCAGCGCCGTCGGGGCCAGTCTGACCAAAACTTCAGCAGTGATTGGGACAGATAACCAGGAAATGTTCAAAAGAAAAGGGACCGTACAAAGCGGTCCCTTTTTTATTTACTTGGCAATCATCTGTCGTGCTTCTTCCACAGTTTCGGCTGACTTGATCAGGCGGTCGAGCCCCAGAATCTCGAACACGTTGCGGATCTTAGGCTGCATGTTCACCATAACCAGGTCCATCTCCTTCAGGTTGCAGGCCTGAAAAGCAGCCAGCAAAACGCCCAGGCCGGCAGAAGAGATATAGGTCAGTTCGCTGCAATCGATCAGCACAAAACCTGACGAAGCAGCAATCGTCTCCTCCAGGGCATTGTCGGCGTAAACAGATGAACTGGCGTCAAGCTCTCCCTTAAACCGAAGCAATACTCCCTTACCAATCGCATCTGTCGTAACGCTAAAAGTTTTCATCTATCGTTGTTTTCCTTTGGTTGACCAATCTCCAAAATTTCGGGCGCATATCCTCCCGCAACAAGGTGATTGATTAGTGTTATTGGCTCTCATACGCAAAAACGTTTCCCGGGCTGTCCGACTGCAGTAGCCAACAGCTCATGAAACGCGAATCAAAATACTCCTGCTATGGCATGCGTGATGATCGGAGACATATCTACTCCTTCATTTCGGTTAGTTCCGTTGTAAATACGTATACTATCATGCTGGAAATACTGATTTTTTACTAATGCTTCAAATTTAAGTTAAATGTTCGAGAGGTACGATTGTACATTCAGTTATTTATTGTGAAAATTGTCTGCAGGCAGGTATGTCAGATTAAATCGCCTTGGGACCGGGTGCAATCCATTTTTCTTCTTTACATCACTCCTGACTTTTTGTGCTTCGATCCTGAGCCTGAATATGCCGGACCATGAGGTGGATGTTAGCCTCTCATTTAAAATTATAAAATGATAAACCTTATAATCACCGATGACCACAAAATAGTGCGTGACGGCCTGAAAGCATTGCTGCAGGACCACACAGCTGTACAAGTGGTAGGAGAAGCCGCCAGCGGCAGTGAGTTGATGGAGTTATTGCCTAAAGTTGACGCAGATATTGTCCTGATGGACATCAGTATGCCAGATATGGACGGTTTTGAAACGGCTGCTCATATTTTCAAAAACTATCCCGGGCTGAAGGTGGTGGTACTCTCCATGCTCAGTCACGAGAAATATGTGAGCCGTATGTTGGAGCTTGGTGCTTCAGGCTACATCCTTAAAAATGCAGGCAAAGATGAGCTTTATTGCGCCCTGCAGCTTGTCTCGCAAGGCTGTCGCTACATTAGCCCGGATGTGACGCTGGAGCTACTGCGCAAGGTAAAGCAGTTGCCAAATGAGCTACAGCATACAAACGGGAACGGAGAGTCGCATCGTGAACTGTCCAAACGGGAATTGGAGGTGCTGGCATTGATTGGAGAGGGCTATACCAATGCCGAGATATCAGAAAAGCTTTTTACGAGTAAGCGCACCGTCGAAACCCATCGCCAAAACCTGCTTGAGAAGACCAAGGCCCGAAACACGGCTGCACTTATTAAATATGCCCTGCAGCGCGGCCTGATCTCCTGACGAGATCCAAAGCAGTGCCTCTGCAAACAGGTAAGACAGCCGCAACGGAACGTAATGATTACGGCAGGGCTCCCTGGCACAGGTATTTTCGTATCTTGATATGAAACCATAGCCCGACAGCGCCAATGTATCAGAACCGAAGCGTCGCACGACTTCTTTATGCAGAGGAAACTGACATGAGTGGGCTGCCACTCCGGCAGCCACTGCCCACTAGTCAGGTAGAGCAGCACGACCCCTTTCTGCTACTGCATCATCATACCACCATTATTCCGCAGTCAGATTATCCCTATAAGCTAGGGGTGGACCCGCACCCGCACCGCGGTTTTTCGCCGGTCACCTTTGTGTACCAGGGGGGCGTGCATCACCGCGACTCCCGTGGCAACGACAGCGTCGTGTATGCCGGCGGCACCCAGTGGATGAATGCCGGCCGGGGCATTGTGCACAGTGAGCGCCCTCCCCGTGAAATGCAGGAGCAGGGTGGCGTGCAGGAGATCGTGCAGCTATGGGTGAACACTCCTGCAGCCCTCAAAATGGAACAGCCCGCCTACTATGCCTTGCAAGCTGAAGACACGCCGATGATCAGTGAAGAGCGTGTGCAGATAGCCGTGGTGGCAGGAGATTACAAAGGCACAAGAGGTCCTGTAAAGACTCCCAGCCCCGTGATGGCACTCCGCCTCACCCTGCAGGCCGGTGGGCAATGCGCTATACCTATACCCGCTGATTTCAATGCCATGCTATACCTGCTAGACGGACAGGTGATGCTCGAAGGCTACGGCCTGGTGGATGGGCTGCACCTGGCGCTCCTGAACAGGGATGGCGAGGTCTGCACCATCACTGCCCGCCAGGACACCCGCCTGCTGCTGCTGGCAGGAATGCCACTGCAAGAACCCCTGGCCATGCACGGCCCTTTTGTGATGAACAACCAGACCGAGGTGATGCAGGCCATGCGTGATTACCAGATGGGCAAAATGGGTATGTTGTTCGAGTAAAAGACCGCCTTGTACGCTTACCAGGGCAGGCCCTGCAGGTCAATGTGCGCAGGAGCCTGTCGGTTGGTGTGCGCTGGGCTGAGCAGCATTACATTCGAGTCATACTCCTCCCGGCCGGCCGGCTGATCATATACTAGTTGGCAATCCACAGTGTACCATCCTAATCGCTCGTAAAAAGGCACCAGGCATCAGCGCAGAGCAGGAGACCCATATTGGCCTGTAGTTTCCGGAACAGAAAGGCGTTTGCTTCGCGCAGTACCTGGCTGGCGTAGCCTTTGCCCCGGTGCGCCGCAGGGGTGATCACATTATTGATTCCTGCTGCCTTCCGGCGCTGACCATCTACCAGAATTTCCCGCTCCACAATGTTACAGAAAGTGGCAACCTCGCCATCTGTTTCCCATAGCACCACCCAATCCGGTGTGGCCCAACTGCGCTGCTGCACAAAGGGTGCATGGCCGAACTCCATAGCTATGCATTCATTTAATGTCCGCAGCAAGTCCGGGGTAAGTGCAGGGTAGGGTATAAACTGTATCATGAAATGTATAAGGTGTGAGCTGCTGTTTGCAGCGACTGCAAATTAGCAAATTTGACAAATCAGGTCACAAAAGCCCTTACCCTTACAACTGATTTTTTAGACAGGCTACTACAGTCCTGGACATTAAATGCTCCATTTAGGAGCAGGACCGTTTCATTCTGAGAAAACATACTCAAAACTTACTGTCATACTGTAAAGAAACTTGGTTGGAAAAGAGGGCCCCTACCCCGCGAGGTCAAGCCAATGCTACTTGCGGTGTAGGAGCCCTCTTTTTCAAGATCCTTACAGGATGACAAAAAAAGCATAAAACAACCCTGATTTTAGGAGGGGTCTGATGAGTTTACAGACTAGTGTTATAACACGATTTGTAATATGATAATTTGAAGATATAACACAGGATTAAAAAAGCTTATTATTCTGATATTATCTGTTTTAGATGCTATACCTTATTTTTAAAATATTATTTTTCTGTGACAACGTTCCGTATTACACTTCTTATAATGACGCCTTAATTAACCTGAATTCTTTCTTCACCCTACTGCCATCCCTGGAGGGTATGGCAGTCTATTTACCTTAATACACCTTATGTAACACGTTTAACTAATCCTTAATTTATGAGAAAACTCTTAGCAGTTGTTGCGCTCAGCCTGTTGGCAGTAAGCAACGTTTTTGCACAGGCTTACATGGACAGTAAGCTCCGTGCTGCCATCACCGATAAGACCAGGTTGGTGCAGGTGGTTGTAACCTTCAAAGGTGAAAGCGCACCTACTTTGCTTGACCTGTCCGTGCTAACCCAGGCGGGTATTACAAAGGGCCTCACACTCAAGTCACTGCCCATTGCCGGCGTGCTGGCTACTGGTCTGCAAGTAGAACTCCTCGCCAAAAGTCCCCGCGTGCTCTCGCTCTACCTGAACGAATCGCTGCAATATGAAAACAACTCCGGCACCGCCCTGACCGGGGTAGACAAGCTGCGCACCGAACCGGTTTTTATGAGCCGAAACGGCGGACTCCCGCTTACCGGCAAGGGTGTTGGGATTGTGGTGAACGACAGTGGTGTGGATGGCACGCACCCTGACCTGCAGTTCGGCCGCAACCTGAAGCAAAACGTTACAGCTGCCACGAACCTAAACGCAGTTTCGTCGCTACTGCCCTACCTAATCCTGGAGAATGTACCGAACACCGATGCCACAGGTGGCCATGGAACGCACGTGGCAGGTATAGTGGGTGGAACCGGACAGGCTTCGCAGGGTTTGTACGAAGGCGTGGCGCCGGGTGCGGACCTGATCGGCTACGGCTCCGGCGCGGCACTCCTGCTGCTCGACGTGCTCTCCGGCTTTGACTATGCCATCACCAACCAGGCCCGCTACAACATCCGCGTGATAACCAACTCATTTGGGACCACCAGCGACACCGGCACGGAGGTGAACCCGGCCGACCCGATCACATTGGCTACGAAGCGCTGCGTGGACCGCAACATCGTGGTGGTATTCTCGGCTGGTAACTCCGGTCCGGGGTCCGGCACCATCACAGGTCAGTACAAGAAAGCCCCATGGGTGATCGCAGTGGCGGCCGGCGACAAGTCTGGCCGACTGGCGGACTTCTCATCCCGCGGTATCAAGAACAAAGGAGGCACTTTCAACCTCGATGGCAAGACCTATACCTGGGAGGACCGTCCGACTGTGACTTCGCCGGGAGTTGACATCATTGCGGCCCGTGTGATAGCGCCTGTTTCGTCGCTTTCCATTGACAAAGATGTGCAGGAGCTGGATCCGGCGCACGTACCTTATTACACCCACATGAGCGGTACTTCTATGGCTGCCCCGCATGTGGCAGGTATAGTGGCCCTGTTGCTGGAAGCCAACCCGACATTGACTCCTTATCAGGTAAAAGAGATCCTGCAGCAAACAGCTACCAACATACCGAACAAAGAGAAATGGGAAGTAGGAGCCGGCTATGTAAATGCCTACGCCGCAGTAGACAGAGTGTACCGTGCTTCGGCACCTTACGGCTCCTCACTGAACATGACACGCACGTTCCGTAGCAATGTGAACGCCAACAACGTGAGCGAGAACTTCACCATAGATTATAACCCTGCGACCACCGCCACAAACGAATATACCTTTAACGTAGCGGAAGGAACTACTGCCATCGAAGCGAAGATCAGGACAACTGGTGTACTCGGTGACACAGGCAATCCGGTGAACCTCTCCCTTATTTCTCCATCCGGTGCCGAGACGCGCTCCGGTATACCGGTGCTGTTTGCGCTGAGCTATGACCGGGGTGTGGCCGTGGCCTCCCCTGAGGCAGGTACCTGGACGGTACGTATCTCCGGTCTGAACGGGGCCGCCTTCCCGGAGCAGATCAGTGGTGCCGTGAACATGATGACGGCCGCTGGTACCTCCGGGCTGAATGACATTGCAGGCCACCCGGCCGAAGCGTCGATCATGATGGCAGTAAGCGCTCGTCTGGCTGACGGCCTGAGCGGCGGCGGCTTTAAGCCCGACGAGTTGCTCAAGCGCATCGACATGGCCGATTACCTGATGATGGGCGAAGGCATACGCCAGTTCCTGCCTGTGAATGGCGCCTATACCCTTACTGATGTGAAAGAGCGCAACCTGATCGCTGAATCGGTAACGGCTCATGGCGCTGCCCTGCGTGATCAGAAACATGTGCAGAACGGCATTATGCTGGCAGCTGCTCCGGGTAAGTTCAACCCGAACGGCAAAGTAAACCGTGCGGAAGTGGCTTATTCGCTGGTGCAGGCGCTTGGTTTACAGGAGTATGCTCTGCAGCGCAATGGCAAAACACCAACCGTGACTTATAATGGCAATACCTATCCGATAGAAGATGCTGCTGCCATACCTGCCGGACTGGAAGGATATGTCAGCATAGCACTGGAACTGAATATGATCAATGCCTACTTTACCGCTACGCAGGGCCCGTATGATCTGGAGCCGGTACTGCATGCGAGCTTCAAGCCTTTGCAGGACGTGACCCGCGCTGATTTTGCTGTGATAATTACCCGCACACACGGGCTTTGGAACAGTGGCGAGCAGCCATTGGCAGCGGAAAGCACCTCCAATTTGGCTGTTTCGGAAGCAGGCAAACTTGTCAGCTATCCGAATCCGTTCTCTGAGGTGACCACCATTCGCTACGCCGTAGAGCAGGAGGGACCTGTAACGGTTGCAGTGTATGATATACTGGGCAAGAAAGTGCGCACGCTGGTATCGGAAAGAAAGTCAGCCGGTGAGCACCGTATTGACTTCAGAGCCGGTAACCTGCCAGCCGGTACCTACATCTATAAAGTAGAGGCTGGTAGCAAGGTATACTCCAATAAGTTGCTGTTGGCAAAATAAAGACTCAATGAATAAGTGTTAAAAAAGGCTCTCCTATTTGGGAGGGCCTTTTTTGTTGGGAGCGGAAATGCTCCCCTGAAATAAACTGAATCACTTTGGTAAGGTTATAAGTATATTGTACTTAAGCTTTTTCGAGCGTGAGACCAGGTGTTGTCCATTTTGGCGGTATACTACCACAGTGGCTTACCCTCAGAAGGGCATAAAAGCAGTTGAACAGGTGATGCCTTCAGCGTTTGTTGCATTTCACCTTTCGCTGCTTTCATTTTAATTTTCAGCCGGGTCTCAGGACACCTTAAAAACATGAACATTTAATTTATGAAAGCATACAGCAAGTGGTATCATCCGTACGAAATCAATGAGAAGTATCAGAAACGTGTGGCGTATTTCAGCATGGAATTCGGTATACACCAGGCGCTCAAAACTTACTCTGGTGGTCTGGGTTTTCTGGCGGGTTCGCACATGCGCAGCGCCCACGATCTGCGGCAGAACATGATCGGGATCGGCATACTCTGGAAGTATGGGTATTATGACCAGGTGCGCAACGATGACCAGACCATGCGGGTACAGTTTCAGAAAAAGTACTATACCTACCTGGAGGATACCGGCATCGTGGTGACGGTGATGGTGAACGGCCATCCCGTAAAAGTGAAAGCCCTGGTACTGCGTCCTGAAGTGTTTGGTACGGTGCCCATGTACTTCCTGACCACCAACATTCCCGAAAATGACCACCTGGCCCGCACGATCACGTATCACCTGTACGATAAAGAGCCGTCCACCCGCATCGCACAGAGCATTGTGCTGGGTATAGCGGGTGCCAAGGTGGTGGAAGAACTGGGTGGTGCGGACATTTACCACATGAACGAAGGGCATGCCCTGCCGCTGGCGTTTTACCTGCATGAAAAATTCGGGAATACCGAAGACATGCGGAAGCGCATCGCCTTCACAACCCACACACCCGAAAAAGCCGGCAACGAGGTGCACGACATTCACCTGCTCAACAACATGTCTTTCTTCAACAAGACCTCACTGGAAGAGGCTCGCCGCATGACGGGCATGCACGGCAATTTCTTTGACTATACCTGGCTGCCTGCGCATTGCCAAAGTCGCCAATGGAGTGTCGCAGCTGCATGGGCAGGTGGCCCGCGACATGTGGTACGAGAATGACAACGTGTGCGAGATCAAGGCCATTACCAATGCCCAGAACGCCCGCTTCTGGATGGACAACACCATGCGCCAGGCTCTGGAGCGGGATGATAACCAGTCCCTGATACAACGCAAGGCAGAGATGAAGCAGGAGCTGTTTGAGATCGTGGCCGATCAGACAGGCAAGCTCTTCCGGAAGGATGTACTCACGGTGGTATGGGCCCGCCGCTTTGCTGCCTATAAGCGTGCTGATTTGCTGGTGCATGACATCGAGCGGTTTTTTGACATGCTCACGCAGAAAGACCAGCCCGTGCAGGTGATCTGGGCCGGTAAGCCTTACCCTTTTGATGAGGGAGCCGTGAGTGTGTTCAACAGCCTGGTAAATCTGTCGTACCAGCGCAAGAACTTTGCGGTGCTGACAGGCTACGAAATTGGCTTGTCGCGCAAACTAAAGCAGGGAG
The DNA here is from genome assembly GCF_000277005.1 of Pontibacter sp. BAB1700. Lineage (NCBI taxonomy): Bacteria > Pseudomonadati > Bacteroidota > Cytophagia > Cytophagales > Hymenobacteraceae > Pontibacter > Pontibacter sp. BAB1700. Next base: position 9,500 of record NZ_AKIS01000119.1, read on the forward strand.
CTGATGTATGGCTGAACACGCCGCGCAGACCCCGCGAAGCGTCGGGCACCAGCGGTATGACCGCCGCCATGAACGGAGCCGTGAACCTTTCGGTGCTGGATGGCTGGCTGCCGGAGTTTGCCCGCCACGGCGAGAACAGCTTTGTACTACCGGTAGTAGACAGCAACCTGCCCGATTCCATGCAGGATGAGATCGACCATAAGAACCTGATGAGTATCCTGGAAAATGAAGTGATCCCGACTTATTACAAGGATCGCGGAAAATGGATGGGCATCGTCAAGCAAAGCATGCGCGATGTGATTCCTTTCTTCGACTCAGACCGTATGGCGCGACAGTACTACGAGCTGATGTATTAGGTATAAGCAGGGGCATATGTGACATAAGAATTAAAACAAAAAGGCCAGTCCCGAAATCGGAACTGGCCTTTTTATATGATGGTCGCTTACAATTGTCGTCCGAAGCGGCTTCCGAAGAAATCGCCTGCTTTCCAGCTTGGTCGCTGCGGGTTATTGGCCACCTGGTAGCTGATCAGGAAGTTCAGCTGCACGTACTTTTTCCCGGCCTTGTAGTCGAAGGTATCGTTGAAGTTATCCTGTGGCTTGTGGTAGTGCACGGCACGCCATTGCTCCACCTGCTTGTTCAGGTTATTGAGACCGTCTTTGGTCTTGTTGCCATACTTGATGTGCAGGGCAGGTATACCTTGCATCACAAAGCTGTACTGGTCGCTGCGGATGAAGCGCATCTGCTCCGGCTCCGGGTCTTCCTCTACTGCCAGGCCAAGGTGGTTCGCTGCGGCGGCTACTTCGTTTTCGAGCGAGGAGTGGTTCGCTCCCAGGCCTACAACTGACAATAGCGGTGCAATGATGGTTGGCATGTCCGTGTTGATGTTGGCCACGATCTGCTCCACCGGCACAGTCGGGAAGCGGGCGAAATAAGCGGAGCCCAGCAGGCCCATCTCCTCAGCAGTTACCATTACAAACAGGACAGAACGCTTTGGTTTTTCAGACAGGCGGGAGTAGATTTTCGCGATCTCGAGCACGCTGGCTACACCGGAGGCATTGTCGTGTGCGCCGTTGTAGATGGAGTCACCATTCACGGCACGGCCCACGCCTACGTGGTCGAGGTGGGCGCTGTGCACTACGTATTCGTTCTGCAGCTGCGGATCAGCACCGGTGATCTTTCCGATCACGTTGTGGCTTTCAAAATCCTTGTAGGTAGAGGTATAGTTGGTGCGCAAGGTATGGGCGAGTGGGGTAGAGGCTGGCTTGCCTTGCTGCAGTTGCTCGCCCACTTTGGCCATCTCTATACCTGTGCCTTTAAGCAGCTGCTCGAAAGTGCTACTGTTAATGCTGGCCAGCACCCGGATTTTATCCGATACATAGTTGCGGGAAACGGCCACTTTGCCATTCGGGTCCATCACGCTGTACGTACCGCCCTGCAGATTAGGCACACCGGCTTTCGGGTTCGTATTGGCCACGATCACACCCACGGCGCCTTTCTCAGCAGCGATCTTCAGCACCGTCATCATGTCGCGACTGTAGGCCGACACGGTGGAAGGGAAGCTGGCAGGGGCGCCGCGCAGCACGACTACAATTTTGCCGGTCACGTCTATGCCTGCGTAATCATCATAGCCCAGGTCAGGAGCGCTGATGCCGTAACCAGCGAACACCAGCGGAGCTTCTATACTGACTTCAGGCTCTTCGGCATGCGGGTATACTGAGAAGTCCTTGTTGTAGGTCAGCTGCATTGCGGTGCCCATTGAATCGGCAATCACCATGCTGGCTTCTTTGCCGGGGAATGACTGGCGCAAACGTACCAGTTGCAGGTAGGTGCCGTTCTCACCACCGGGTTCTATACCTGCCTTCTGGTAATGCTCCACTACATAGTCCACGGCCATCTGGTAGCCTTCGGTGCCGGGCTTGCGACCCAGCAGGCGGTCATCGGCCAAATACTTGATATGGGCCTTTATATCATTCGGCTTTACTTTTTTGAGCGATTTCTCAACAGGTTTTTCAAGTGCCAGCGACTGGGCGGAGGCACTTCCTTGTAGCAGAAGGCCACAGGAAAGGGCCAGGAACAGAAAGCGTTTCATTCAGATCAGATTGGTTGTTTCACCAAATATAAGGGAAATGCAGCATAGCGCCTATGCTACACCTGCCCGAAAGGTATAGGAGGAGAAGTATAGAGTTAATCTCTACGGTTTTTGCGATGCTCGATCTTTCTCAAAATGAAGGTCAGCGCAGTCAGGAACATCAGAAACAGAATCAGGCTCAGGATTTTCATACCTTATGCAACTGTTGGTAGAGTTACACACAGCTGACTACTCGTCTTTTCTCTCCTCCTGGTGCACGAGGTAGCTGGTAAGCTTGTCCCATTGCAGCCCCTGAAAACCGGCCCAGCCGCCTTCTGCTATCAGGGTGTTCAGCACCGAGCGGTCACCGGATTCTTCGCCCTGGTTGTTGATGTACTCATTCTTACCGATCTCGGAGGCGATGAGTCTGGTGCCCTGCAATTCTACCCGAAACGTACTGCTGGCCTCTTTGGTGAAAAAGTGCTCGGTTACTTCCTCCTCATCCACAGGCGGATTGGGTTTCTCGCTGGGATGTACCGTAAACTCGGCCAGGTTGTCCTCGATGCGTATGCTGGATATGTTCACCCAGTTTTCTACATTGGAGGCAGGCAGCGTAATCTTCACAAAATAGCCAATCTCCGGAATTTCTGCCGTCGTTTTCCGCCCCCGGTCATCATGCAGTTCGAAAGTGGAATTGATGCCCTCCAGGTTTGACCAGAGGTTTACGTTGAAAAGCTTCTTCTTTGATTCCTCAAAAGCCGTTCGCGCAGTGGTCATATCCGGGTAGTTCTGTTCGTTCTGGTAGACTTTGTCCTTGGACTCTTCGCCCTTCAGCACTTTTACTTCTTCTTTTACCTTATCAACTACTTTCTTGATGCCCATGTTGTCTTGTTTTAGTTTGTTAACTGAACTAGGTGTATACGTTAGATATGTCGATCTGAAGGATATAGGAGGACTAAAACGATCCGAATTGTTTTACATAAACTAATATCAGACCAGCACTGTCATGCGATAAGCAGCGCTGGTCTGATATTATGATTCTGAATGTCCTTACCGTTTGGAGAGTTTGACCTTATAAGATTCTCCTTGCCGATCTACACAATACAGCATGTAGATGCCTGAGTTCAGTTTTAGCGCTCCTAAGTTGATTTCCAGCTTGTTATCCGGGGTTTTTATTTCTGAAGCTGACCGGTATACCTGTCTTCCTGCCATGTCATAGATGGTCAGCTGCCGGACCTCTGCCATGCCCTCTGGAAGCTGTAGCGTAAGCTCATCCCGGAACGGGTTAGGGTATGCGGTGATCTCCTGGCTGAGCAGCGGGTCCGTTGAGCCGGTAACAGCTTGCGTTGCAGTAGCGGCTATACCTGAAACGACGTATGGTGACAACCTGCTGCCAGGTATAGGGCGCTCGAGCGTGCCATTCGGCAACTGCCAACCTACGGCCAGGTGATCTGAGCCGCCGCCCTCCAGGTGCACAGCCTCAATGTAGTAGCGTTTACCGGCTTCCAACGTGATCCTGGCTGACTGCTGACTTGGCGACTTCAGCCATTCCCGTTCATAGGTCCACCCCGGAACAGAGGCAATGCGCACTTTTTGTGCCGGATTCTCTGAGGTGCTCAGGTATAGCTCGGCCACATCGTCGCCGGCAATCCAGAAAGTATACTGGCCAGAGGCAGGGGCGGTCACGTAGCCTCTGATACGCTGCCCGTAATTGGTGCCCACATTGACCGGCGCTTCGAAACTAGTGAGCTCAGAGGTGCTGGTCGGCGTAGAGTTAACGGGTACGGCACTTACACTCGAACCGTGCACATTGGTCCAGAAGTCGCGGGTGATTTTGCCGGCGGTAGTGGGAGGTGTGCTGCCAAAAGGCGAGAGCCTGCTGCCGGGTATGGGCCGCTCGAGGGTGCCGTTTGGCAGCTGCCAGCCGACAGCCAAATGGTCACCACCGCCGCCCTCCAGGTGCAGGGCTTCTATATAATAGCGCTTGCCTGCCTCCAGCGTGATCTTTGCTGACTGCTGGCTTGGGGCCTTGGTCCACTCCCGCTCGTAGGTCCAGCCTGGAACTGTGGCGATGCGCACCTTCTGCGCCGGATTGTCGGTTGTACTCAGCCACAACTCCGCAAAGTCGTCGGCGGCGATCCAGAAAGTATACTGTCCTGACACCGGCGCGGTGACGTAACCCCGCACCCGCTGGCCATAGTTGGTGCCTGCGTTCACGGGCGCCTCAAAGCTTGTCAGTTCGCTCACGCTGGTAGGCGTGCTGCCAACAGGTATAGCCGTTACGCCGGAGCCATGTACGTTGGCCCAGAACTCCCTGGTGATCTTACCTGAGCCGGACGTTGTTCCTCCGGTGATGTTGACGGTGATCGGATTGGAAGTAGACGTGTGCCCCTGGCTGTCGGTGGCTCTTGCCGTGATGCTGTAGCTGCCTGCCGTGGTGGGTTGCCAGGTATAGCTGAAGGGCTGTGTGCTTGAACTGCCGATGACGGTGGTGCCGGCCAGGTATTCGACTTTCGTCCAGGTGCGGGCCAGGTCCGTGAAACTGACTTTTAGCTCCACATTGCTGCCCACTGCAAACGAGGAATTGTTGGCAGGCGAGGAAATGGTAACCGGCTTGGTGGTGGTGGTGCCGCAGTCAGGGTATAAGTCCACGAAGGACGAAGCCGACAAGCCCGCAGGGTCTGTCACTTTCAGGTTGATGCGGTAGAAATAGGTTTCGCCGTCGCAGCCAACCGGAGTGATGGTGGCAGAGGTGGACGGGTTGGTGTCGATGGCCTCGGGGTGAGTGTGGGTGTTGTGGTGCAGCACTGCCTGCCATTCGTATTTTAGCTGCGCTGCCGTATGCTCCCGGTCCGTTACATTGGCCGTCAGTTTGTACACGGTGCTCTGCGTCATGGGGTATTTTGTGCCGGCTGCCGGGCTGGTGATCTGCACCGTTGGCGGGGTGTTGTTCACCGAAATGGTCAGGTTGGTAGTATTGCTCAGTCCACCAGCGTCTGTCACCTTCAGCACCACCTGGTAAGAGGCCAGTCCGGACGCGTTGAAGGTATGGCTCGGGTTGGCCTCTGTCGATACAGGGGTGCCGTCACCGAAATTCCATTCATAGCGGAGCGCCTGTCCTTCAGGGTCTGCAGAGCCAGTGCTGCTGAACCTGACGGTGAGCGGGCTCGGGCCGAAGAGTTTGTCGGCTGAGGCGGCTGCAGTAGGAGGCTGGTTGGTGCCGGCGCCATAGCTTATTTTGCGCAGCTGGGCGGCGTAGTTGATGTAGTAAAGCCCGCCTGTAACCGGGTTGGTAGCCATGGCTACCACTGCAGCTTTGTTATCTACAAAGTTGCTAATTGATTTGGGGTTATCAGACGCATCAAACGTAGAGGTTTTGATCCAGCCGCCTACATAGTCCCCAAAGAAATAGGTGTTTTTATACTGCGCCGGAAAGTCGTTTCCGGTGTACCAGACACCCCCTGTGACAGAGCCGCCTCCGAACTGCGGACCTGAGACAGGAGAACCGGCCGCTCCGATGTTTATTACGGTGGCGTCTTCGCCTGAGAAGGTACCAGTGCGGGAGCCGCCTCCTTTCTGCACGTGCAACCAGTCAAAGGCAGGACGGGCGTGCACAAACAATCTGAAGCTGGAAGCAGGTATAGCCACGCTCCAGTTGCAGGGGTTACCGAAATATGGTTGTGTGGTGGCTCTGGGCTGCATGATCAGATCACGGTACATAAAGTACTGCTGGGTACAGCCGCCCTGTCCGTAGAGCGGGTTCTGGGCGATTTGCGTGTTGTATACCTGCCGGTGATAGTGCCACTCCTGTTGCTCCAGCCCTTCGTAGATGGGCCAGCCGAAGTTCATGCCCGGTCTGGGAGCAACGTTTATTTCTTCGTAGTTATACCAGCCCACGTCGCCAATGTACAACGTACCGGGATTGCCGGAGCCCCCTGAGCCCGGTTTGATGGTGAAGCGAAACGGGTTCCGGAAGCCCAGCGCCCATACCCTGGAGGCAGGAGCCCGCGGATCAGCAGAATTATAGAAGGGGTTGGATGGCAGTCCATTTCCAGTCGCTGGGTCTATGCGCAGAATTTTACCGTTTAGCGAATTGACCTGCTGCGCCCTGTAAGCGCCAATGTTGTCGCGCTCTGTGATGATGCCGTCCCGCAGCGCCTGCGGGATGTAAGTATCGTTGGGGTTGGCGGGGTCATAGCCGGTATCCACGTAGCCAGCAGAGGCCGCATCGCCAGTCGAAACCAACAGGGAGCCATCCTCCCCGAAAATGAGCGAACCCACGCCATGACCCATATAAAGGATCGGTATACCTCTGGAGATGGATTCCCCGATCAGAATCTTACGGGTGCTTAGGTCGGTGGTTTTGCGGTTGTCGGAAGAGCGGGCCGTATAGCGGGTCAGGCGACCGATGGTGGCATTGTTGTACTCATTGGCTGAGGCGCTATAGCTGCCGGAGCCATGGTAGAGCAGGTGGTGCCTGTCGACTACATACAGCAGGTAGAAATAGCCGTTGGAATCGAAGTTCGGGTCCAGCGCAAAACCCAGTAAACCGTGATCTACCCAGTTGCCGACCTCTTCGCTGATGTCGATCAGTGGCGTAGGAAGTTTCTGTCCGTTCTCCACAATCCATACCTTCCCACCTTTTTCCCAGACATAGATCCGGTTACCGTCTTTTGAGAAAGTGAGGCCTACGGCAGCATCCCAGGTACCGCCGATCTGTACATTGGTAAAACCGGAGGGCTGCGCCTGCAGTGAAGTAGAAGCTAAAACCAAAAACAGGAGGTATAGGCAGCAAGTATAGAAGTTAACATTCCGAGCAATAGGGGAAATACCAGCGATGCGCAGGCGCAAACGGGCACAGCCCCGGCAGAGGCCGCCAAGCGTGTAATCCTGAAGCATAAGAATAAGAATTAAGGTGAGAAAAAAGTTGAAAGAGCAGGAGCAAGTAAACTACCAGCCGCAGGCCGATAAATATTTGCTAAAAATACTACCTGACCGAGATGTCAGGAGAAAGGGTAAGCACATTTAGGACATTAAAACTGCTGATAGCATCCGCCAGCCAATATCGTGTTATATCTGAATATTTATTTAAATAG
>NZ_AKIS01000120.1:0-22404 GCF_000277005.1 Pontibacter sp. BAB1700
GCCACAATGACGGTCTGGTGCAGTATATAGAACGGGTATACCATCTCATTAGCTTGTGCCAGAAACTTATGTTTCAAGTTAAGGTGCTGCATCGCAAAACCCAGTATGACCATCAGCCAGAACCAACGGTTACTTTGCTTCAGGGCATAGTATAGCGATAATTCTATACCATTCAGATCAATATCTTTAAACCAGTAGAAAGTATACAGGATTGTAAGGGTTGAGGCCGCGAGGCCCAGGCTGAACCAGCGCAGTTTTCTTACTTTTTCCTGCAATTGAGGAAACTTCATCAATATAAAACCAATTAAGAAAACCGTGATGTAGAGAAAGTGGTTGGCCCAGTCATCTATAAGGGCATTCGTAGCCGGAAATCGTTCGTTGAGCAGAATGCCACCTGTACTCAACCACAGCGCGGGTACAGCCAGTAATACCCAGTTAGGTATACCGACTGCCTGTATGCTGACACGGCGCAGGTATACGAGTAGCGGCAAAAGCAGCAGGCTGTAGCAGAAAATATAAGTCAGGTACCAGAGATGGTGCCAGCTAAAGTTGCCTTCCGGGTATGGCTCAAACTCGAACACAGAGGGATAGAAGCTCAAATAATCTGTGGCCGTTCCCTGTACTACCCGCTCAAAGTATATCTGTGGTGGCACTACCAGCAGCATAGCTATGACCAATGGGAGCAGAATGCGCTTAAGTCTGTCTTTGGCGAAAGTGCCGGCACTCCGGAATCCCAGAGCAAAGTACACGCCTACACCAGACACCAGAAAAATAAGCGACATGCGCCACTGACTCATAAAGATCATCGGCACTTCCAGTGTTTGGCTGAGTACCGGGTTTTTAACGTGCCAGTCCCAACTGACAAAGTACATGCCGGTGTGGTAAAAGATGAGTAGCGAGAAGGCCAGTACCCGCAGCCAGTCGAACTCGTAACGTCTGATTTTAATCTGGTTTTCCATAGCGTTTCGTTTTGATGCAAACATCGCTAAAGAAGGTTAAATCAGAAGAATCTGCCGATAAGTGCGAGGTGCTAACTTATAGGGAAGTACTTAAACTGAACCGGAAACGGCATTTTTTCGGTATTGCCCGGGTGTCAGGCCCGTATGCTTTTTGAAGACACTGCTAAAAGCCGATTTTGATAAATAGCCTACCTGCTCGGCCACTTCTTCCACCTTGAGATGCTGCTGAGTTGGGTCTGCCAGTATGGCTCTGGCCTCTTGTATGCGGAGCTCAGCCAGATACTCAAAAAAGCTCTTGCCCAGGCGCTCGTTCAGGCTTTGCGAAAGGTAGTGGGGAGAAGTATGCAGTTGTTTGGCCAGCGTCGGGAGGGAGGCCGATGGTTGAATGTAAAATTTTTCCTCTTCAGCCGCTTTCAATTTCCGGATCAGGTCCTGCTTGGCCTCCTCGCTTAAGGCAGACTTCTCATACTTCAGTTGCACTACGGGCTGGAAGAAAGCAGAATCTGTGATGATCTTATAGCTGGCAAAGAAGAGCTGTACTACTAGAAACATGGCCAGGAAGTGGTCACCCAGATCACGCTCATAGCTTAGCTTCACGATCACGATCAGTACCAGTGTAGCGACGAAAAAGAACAGCAGAAACTTTGCCCAGGTATAGAAATAGGGGTTAGGAGACTCGGTTGAGCGCTGTTTTCTTAAAAGTAAAAAGCAAAGCACGATGTAGAGGAGGATGTGGAGCATCGTCAGCTCGTTTACATACCTTGTCCAGCGCAGCGGGTCCCAGAAAAGCTCAATGGTGACTGGCAAACGCTCCATCTCCGGGAAATAGGCTCCAATATAAGCGTTGTATTTAACCTCCGCTGGCTGTATGTAAAAAAGAATGTGGTAGAGAAAATACACCACGAAGGGGAGGAAATGCAGCCATTGCTTTCGGGTCCAATTGTTGCCGTTCAGACTCCGGAAAAGCAGGTAGGTAAGCGGACCAACTGCAAAATTTGCCGGCTCCGAGAAGTCAACCAGGTCGAGAACACGGAACATCAGGCCGCTGTAGCACAGAAATACTTCCAGGACCATGCTGGCAAAAGTGAAGACCAGTGCCGCCAGTAGCAGGTGATGATAGGGCTGCCGGTGTGGGCGCTTAGCCAGAAACAGCAGGCTCATGAAGTAGCCCTGCACCACGCCCACCAGGAGGATGGCCGCGAACCAATCGAATCGGAAGAAGGGCTCTATTTGTGGCATCGGCAAGTATGATTGTCTACTGACGGTTCATAAACTAAAGCTAAAACTAAATTTTAACTTACGTTTAAGTACACCCGAAAATTCTGCGCTTGGACTCTAGGAGGGGTGTTTAAGAAGAAAAGCCTCCGCTGTAGGCGGAGGCTCTTGCAATGAGTCTTAATTAAGTCGGATTACTGAAGACGTGCCTGGATCTCTTCGATCAAGCCATCATAGCGCTTCAGCAGACGGCCCCAGTCTTTGAAGTCCTCATCGTCTTTCACACTGATGTTGCGCGATGTGTTGTTTTCGCGCTCGTGACGCTGGCTTACGATCTTCACCACGTAAGTCAGGTCGTTGGAGTTACCGCCGCTGCTCACGATCACACGTGTGCGGATCATGTTGGCACCGTTGAAGTTCTGCACCTGCCAGGCACTTGTCAGATAGCCTGTGTTGTAGTCTACTGTTTCGAGCACATCAAAGCGCTTGGTTATAATTGAGCTCAGGATTCTCCAGGCATCAGCAGGGTCTACGGTTTTGTTTACAGGTATGGTAATGCGCACATTGGCCATGTCTGAGGAAATAGATGAGGAATAAGCCTCGTCCACGGCAAGCTCCACAAACTCAGTTGGCTCCGGAGCCTGCATGTTTTCCTGGTTGCAGTAGTTCTTGATATAGCGCAGGAAACCGTCTTTGGTCACGCGCACTTCTACGCAGCCGTTCTTTGGAACTTTCAGGTCGTATTTGCCTACGCCTACTACTTTGCCAGCCACCTCAATGTTGGCATCGGCAGGGGAGGATGTGATTTTCACTAAGCGATCTTCAAGCATGGCACGGCTACGAAGCGGAGGAAGCGGGTCAGTAGATGGCTTATTGCAGAACACCTGTACTACTTCGGCAAATCCGTCCTTTGTTACAGTCACTGTTACGCAAGTACCAAATGGTACGCTTACGTCTGTATTGCCACGACCGCTTACCACACCATTCAGTGATACAGAGGCGTCAGCCGGAATCACTTCCAGGCGCACCTGGCGGTCTTTCAATTCAAAAAAGTCTTTAACAGGAGGAGCTTCACGGTCTTTCTGGTTGTAGTATACCTTGGTTTGTGGTGCAAAGCCTGGTTTCTTCACCTCAACGTTCAGGAACTTGTCTTTCTCCACAATCAGGTTGATACGCTTTGTACCAGCCAGGCGACCGTCAATGTAGATCTCCGCATCATAAGGCTCCACACTGATGTCAACAAGGCGGTTTACGAGATCCACCTTCTGGACTTTGTCCCACTTCATGGTGCGTGGAAACTCACGAATCACAGGTTCATAACCTTCTTTTACAATGGCAATGCGATTGCGGGAGTCTTTATTCAGCTTCAACTCAATGCTTCCGACACCCAGTTCAGTCACTCGGGTATTGTCAGCATCGTTTAGCAAAAAGAATTTTGCGTCCGGAAAATTAGAGGCAACATTGATTTTGCTTTGTGCGAAAGCAGAGAATGCCAGAAAGCAGAAAAAGAAGGATAAGTAGAAAATTCTCCTCATAGGGCTAAAATAAAGTAAGTAAAAAATATAAAGTGAGTTGGTTGATTGCAGTTCTATCCCCACAAATTTAAATCAAATTTCTGTAAATTTATATATAACAATTTGTGCATCAATAAAAATACCCAAAAGTGGGTACCAGATAATTGCTATAAAATAAAATGTAGCAGATGTTATGAGCCGATTCAGCCGCGCAAAAACAGATAAATTTTTGTACAGATTAGCGTAAAATTGTAGTTGCTGCTCTAAGGTTTTAACCTGGCTAGTATTTCCGGAGCAATCGTATGGCCGCCTCGAAGGTATGGACTTGTGGTGAAATGCCGAGGCGTTGCATAATTTCCAGCTGATGCTGCAGTTTTTCGGACGTGATAAACTCGTCATGTGTGCCGTACACCAGATCTACCGGTATACCTACAAAAGCCGCTTTGCCCGATTCAAAATCGATATCCTCCGGAAAAGAGGCGGCCCAAAGTACGAGGTGCTGGCAAGGCACTCGTTCAGTTGCCAGCCAGCGGCAAACTGTAGCACCGCCCTGTGAGAAGCCCAGCACGTGCACCCGTACATCAGAAGGTACTTGTTGCAAAAGTTGTTGCAACAGCAGGTTGAGGTAAGCGGACTGATCCTCTATCTCAGAAAGACGATCTTCTTTTGTCATCCAGGTGGCGCCCACGCGACCCGAAAAACCATCCAGGTAAAAGCGGGAGAGTCCCTCCGGAGCCACTACCACAGTAGTCCCATCATCCAGCACAGCGAAGTGTCGCAAAAAATAACGGGCCAGCTGACCATAGCCATGGCATACTACCCACAGGTCGCGCGTCTGTTCTGAAGGCGTTCCCAAGGTATAGTAGCGTGCCGTTCGCGGCACTGTCAGCTGGTGTGTGTGCATAACTTACAAATGTTCTTTGTTGAACTGGAAAGGCAGCAGGTCGCTTACGCTGCGGAGGCGGTAGAATTTGCCCTCGGGTCCCTGCAGGAGCACAGGTATAGGCTCCCCTTGCTTGTGTTCGTACTCAGCCATTACCTGGCGACAGGCGCCACAGGGCATAGCCGGAAGATAATGTTGTTCGCTTCGTCGGCGTGCAGTCACAGCGATCATCCTGATTTTGGTGTTTGGGTGATGGGCACTCATGGCAAACAGGGCAGTACGCTCTGCACAGAGGCCGGAAGGGTAGGCGGCGTTTTCCTGATTGCTGCCTTTGAACATGGTGCCGTCTTCAAGTACCAGGGCGGCGCCTACCAAAAAGTTGGAATAAGGAGCATAGGCGTCGTTAGCAGCTTGTTGGGCCAGCTCCATCGCCTCGCGTTCCTGTGGTGTTAATTCTTCTGCCGAGTCCAGTACGTCGATGCAGATATTTATATTCAGCTCACTTGCCATTTAAGACCTTGTAGGTATAAAAATTAGAAAAGGGCTATAAATTTAACGGAATATTCTGATAAAACAATGCGAAAGGTTGGCCTTGCAGGTGGTTATTGCTAAATTCATGCGCAACGACACAATCGCTATGAAAAAAATACTCCTCCTCGGGGCTGGTCGCTCCGCCTCCTCGCTTATTCAATACCTGTTACAGCACGCGACTTCCGAAAACTGGCACATCATCATCGGCGACATCAACGTGGACCATCTGCAGGACAAAATCGTGCAGCTGGACTTTGCCGAAGCCATCGTATTCAATGTGCACGATGACGCACAGCGGGCTGCAGAGGTAAGCAAGGCCGATCTGGTGATCTCGCTTTTACCAGCGATCTTTCACATAGAGGTGGCACGGGAGTGTATGAAGCAGGGGAAGCACCTGATCACCGCATCGTACGTTTCGCCCGAGTTCAGAGAGCTGCACGAAGAGGCCAAGCAGAAAAACCTGACCATAATTATGGAGTCAGGCCTTGACCCGGGTATAGACCACATGTCAGCCATGGCGGTCATTCATCGTGTGCAGGGTATGGGCGGTCGTATCACGTCATTCAAGTCCTATACGGGCGGACTGGTTGCACCGGAGTCGGATAATAACCCCTGGAATTACAAGTTTAGCTGGAACCCACGCAACGTGGTGCTGGCAGGACAGGGGACGGCCAAGTATATTAAGAACGGCGAGTACAAGTATATACCTTACCACCAATTATTTAAGCGCACCGACGAACTGTTTGTAGAGGGCTACGGTCATTTCGACGGTTACGCAAACCGCGATTCGCTCAGCTATCGGGAGCATTACGGTCTAAAGGATATCCCTACCATGCTACGTGGTACACTGCGTCGCATTGGTTACTGCGCCGCCTGGGACGTTTTTGTGCAACTGGGTCTCACCGACGACAGCTATGATCTGGAAGGTGTGGGCGGCATGACGCATCGCAGTTACCTGGAAGCTTTCCTGCCACCAGCCGCCTCCACCGGCGAATCGCTGCAGCAACGCCTGTGCCGCTACCTGGATATCGCGCCCGAAGGTGAGATCATGGAAAAGCTGGAGTGGCTTGGGCTGTTTAAAGATATACCACTCGACATGCAGGTTGCCACACCGGCACAGGTGCTCGAAAAGATACTGGTAGGCAGATGGAAGCTGGAGCCCGGCGACAAAGACATGATCGTGATGCAACACCTGTTTGAGTACGAGCTGAACGGCGAGCAGCACGAGCTCACCTCCTCACTGGTAGTGTTGGGCGATGATGCCGTGCAGACAGCTATGGCTAAGACTGTGGGATTACCGGTTGGTATACTGGCAAAGCTTCTGCTGCAAGGTAAGATCGACCGCCGTGGAGTAGTTATACCTATCTACCCGGACCTGTATGAACCTGTGCTGGAAGAACTCAAAGGGTATGGAATTGACTTTGTGGAAGACGAAAAAGTGAAGGTTGTTCACTAGCAGGTATGGCCTTTGGGCAATCTTTAGAAGATCAGGTAGTAATCGCGCAGCAATTCTGAAAAGTCAGGAGTATAGGTCGTGCCGTCTTCTTTGCGGATGTATAAGGTCTTAGTAAGAGTATTCGCTTTCGGATTGCAGGTATAGGTTTGCACATGGCGAATACACTTGCCTCCGATGCGGGTAAAAATCTCCATGGTTTCGGTCAGGTATAAGGCATGCGTTTGGGCAAGTTCTGCAAAGTGGTTTGCCTCAGCTGGCGGCAGGAGCAAGTATAGTTTACCATCCTGAGTAAGGTGCTTCTGTGCAAAAGTCAGGATGTCTTCAAAAAGCAGATCGCCTGTATGCTTAGCTGTATTTTTAGCGGCATTGTCAGACTTGAGTGATGCCAGAAAAAATGGCGGGTTAGAGAGAATGACGTCGTACTGCTGCGTACAGGTTTCCGCAAATTCCTGCAAGGGCATCGGGTGTAGTTTCAGTCGGTCTGCCCACGGGCTTTCGACAAAGTTCTGCAAAGCCTGCACCTGCGCCTCCGGATTGATTTCTACTGCTTCCACTTCCGCCTCCGAGCGTTGCGCCACCATCAGGGCCAGCAAACCTGTTCCAGTTCCAATATCCAGTACCCGCTTCGCTTGACGCACCTCCAGATAGGCTCCAAACACACAGGAGTCTGTGCATACCTTCATAGCACATTGGTCCTGGTTGATGCGGAACTGCTTGAATTGAAAGTAGGTGTTAGGCAAGAGAATTAAGAATTAGGAATGTTGGCTAAGTTATGGAGAGTGAGGATGGGTAAGTTTGAATTATTCATTATTCATCACTTCGAATTAAACTGCCCCGACTCAAAGCCCTCGTCAATTAACAGATTCGGTGACAGTGCACTGGCAACCGCCAATTCATCGCAGCGTTCATTCTCCGGGTGGCCTGCATGACCTCTGATCCAGACGAATTTTACGTTATGTTTGGCATATACTCTTAGGAAACGGGCCCAAAGGTCACCGTTGGCTTTGCCGGCGAAGCCTTTCTTCTGCCAACCAAATACCCAGCGCTTTTCTACTGCATCTACCACATACTTGGAGTCCGAGTAGACCGTGACAGGTATACCAGGCTTGGTGATCGCCTCGAGCCCCACGATCACGGCGAGCAACTCCATGCGGTTATTGGTGGTCTTGCGGTAACCGGCAGTCAGTTCTTTCTCGTGGTTTTTCCAGCGCAAGATAGTGCCATACCCTCCCGGACCCGGATTTCCTCGTGATGCACCGTCTGTAAAAAGCTCGATCATATTGTAATTGAGTGAATGAGTGATTTAGCGATTGAGTGAGTTTTTGATTTAGTGAATGTGTGAATGAGTGAGTTATTGATTGTGAAAAAAATAATAAACCACTCCGTCACTCAATCGCTAACTCACTCAATTTAAATAGGTAGATTCGTTTTGAACAGCTTAATGGCAATAGCCAGCAGGATAACGCCAAAAACTTTGCGGAGCACGTTGGCGCCAGCTTTGCCGAGTTTACGCTCCAGCCAGGCCGAAGCCTTGAGAACGATGTAAA
Source organism: Pontibacter sp. BAB1700 (assembly GCF_000277005.1). Classification (NCBI taxonomy): domain Bacteria; kingdom Pseudomonadati; phylum Bacteroidota; class Cytophagia; order Cytophagales; family Hymenobacteraceae; genus Pontibacter; species Pontibacter sp. BAB1700. Next base: position 8,106 of record NZ_AKIS01000120.1, read on the forward strand.
CGAACATCAGGTTCAGGACTATACCGACCAGCACGTTTGGCAGAGAGTAAGCAGCACGCAGCGAGAGCAGGGTTGTCATGGTACCGGCTCCAACGATAAGCGGGAAGGCCAGCGGCACAATGGAACCACTTTTTACTTCCGGGTCGGAGTGGAAGAGGTCTTTGCCCAAGATCATCTCCAAACCAATCAGGAAAATGATAATGGCACCCGCCATGGCAAAAGACTCGAAATCGATGCCGAACAGTTTCAGGATACCATCCCCCACGAACAGAAACACGATCATTAGGATACCTGAAATAATGGTCGCTTTTTCTGATTCGATCTTGCCCTCCCGTTTGCGCAGGTCGATGATGATGGGAATAGAACCCAGAATGTCAATCACCGCAAACAGGATAAGTGTGACAGACGCGATTTCCTTAAAACTGAACAGCTCCTGAAGCATGGGTTGAGTGGTTGTTAAAATGTTAAAGCCAGCAAATAGGGTATAGCTATACCTGCAAGCGCTGACGCAATTTAATAACAAGCCGCAAAGGTAGGATTCTTAGGCGTAATAATGCAGGAAAAAGCGCTTTAGCTCTTCGTACTCTTCGTTGGCAATGGCCGGGAAGTTGGCCACCCGAAACGTGTTGCGCTGCCATGGTCCGTAGCCGTTGCCCAGCCGGATATTGTGGTGCAGCGCCCGCTTCTTGATGTCCTCCACCAACCGCTCGTTCGCCTCCAATACCAGTACTGTTTTAGAGCGCACTTCTTCGTTTTCAATCAGCAGTTTAAAGTCGGTGAACTGTCCGAAGAACTCGTACAGCTCGTTGGCCCGATCCGTCAGGTCGATGTCGAGTTGTTTGATAAAAGGCCGGTCTTCGAGCATACGCTTGAGCAGGTAGATGTTGAGCGTGTTCGGCGTGTGCACGGTCTGGTAGTTGAGCATCTTCTCGTAGAGCGACACTAGGCTGTTGTAGTGGCCGCGCTCGTTCATTTGCTTGGCCCGGAAGATGGCACGCGGCGAGCAAACAAGTATACCCAGACCCGGCGGCAGACCGAAGCACTTCTGCACGGAGGCAAACCAGATATCAGCTTTAATGTATTTCAGGTTGAGGCCGGCCATCGAGGAAGTTGCATCCACGGCTGTGAGCGTGTCCCGGAAGCGGTTGTGCAGGTTCAGGATGGTACTGGCTGTGACCTGTGTTCCGTTGGAGGTTTCATTTTGAGTGAAGCAGATCAGCTCAGTATCGACACTGATGTCGAGTTCCTCCACCGGCATGGCCTCGTTGATGTCGAAGCGAATACCCTCGGCATTGGGGCGTAGCTTTTTGGCATACTCGTACCATTTCTCCCCAAAAGAACCATTGTAAATGTGGAAGCTCTTCTTTTTGGTGAGGCTTTGGGTCAGGATCTCCCAGCACTCGGTGGCGGAGGAGGTAAAAAAAATAGAGTAGTCCTGCGGAATGTTGAGGCGCCGCTTGAGCGAGCCCACCACCGTGCGTGATAGCTGTACAAACTGTTCTCCGCGGTGCGGAGCTCCCAATATACCTTCGTCATACGCATCCATAAGATAGTTGCGCACTTCCGGATATATTTTAGACGGTCCTGGATAGAAATTCAACATGGAGGGTAATATAAAGAATTATAGTATTGCTACTATAGTAAAAAGCAAATATTTAGTGAACGGAATCCCAGTGTTACCACGCTATTTTTTGGATCCAAAACCGATCTGCTTCGGCTTCATGCGCTCGAAGTACTGCAGTGCCAGCCGGTAGCTCTCCATCCCGAAACCTGTGATTACTCCTTTGCAGAAAGGAGCCAGCATGCTTTTGTGACGGAAAGCGTCGCGGGCATAAACATTGGAGATGTGCACCTCGATTACAGGCGTTTCGATGGCCTTGATAGCGTCAGAGAGGGCCACGGAGGTATGGGTATAGGCGCCACCGTTGAACACGATGCCTTTGTAGCTGAAACCCACCTCGTGCAGCTTGTCGATCAGTACCCCTTCGGTGTTTGACTGAAAATAGGATAACTCCATGGCTGGAAACGCTTCCTTCAGCTCTTCAAAATATGATTCGAATGACTCGGAGCCGTAGACAGACTTCTCGCGAATACCGAGCAGGTTAAGATTTGGGCCGTTCAGGATGAGGATTTTCATAGTTTAGGGGTGTTTTGTGATTTCAGCTCAATTAAGCGGATGCAATTTAAGTATTAACTATCTTTGCTTTGATTTTTTTGACAAAAGAAAGTTTTGTCAGCTCCTCTTTTGCCCAAATTCTACCTTATGAAGTGGTCCATCTGCATTACCCAGTTCGAGCAATACCTGCGTCTCGAAAAGTCCCTTTCCGGTAACTCCGTGGAAGCCTACTTGCGCGATATACGCAAACTGACTGATTTTCTGGAGATCAAAGGTATAAACGTGCAGCCAGAGCAGATGACCCCGCCTATACTACGGGAATTTCTGGAGTGGGTAGCTGAGTTAGGTATGACGCCGCATTCGCAGGCACGCACACTGTCAGGTATACGGGCTTTCTACAAGTTCCTGATTATGGAAGACATGCTCACCGCGGACCCGACTGAGACCATCGAAGCCCCGAGCTGAGCCGCAAGCTGCCTGATACGCTGCACTTCCATGAAATAGAGCAGTTGCTGGCCGCCATCGACCTTTCTACGCCAGAAGGGACCCGTAACAGGGCTATGCTGGAGACGCTTTACAGCTCCGGACTGCGTGTGTCGGAGTTACTGGAGCTGAAGCTGAGTAACCTTTACGAGGATATGGGCTTCCTGAAAGTGGCCGGTAAAGGCGACAAAGAGCGACTGGTGCCGATCGGACGCGACGCACTCAAGCACATCCAACTATACCGCGAAGGGGTGCGCTGCCATCTGACTATCAAAAAAGGCCACGAAGACTTTGTGTTTCTGAACCGTCGTGGCGCTAAACTCACACGGGTGATGGTGTTCACCATCATCAAAGACCTGGCCGCCAAAGCAGGTATACAGAAAACGGTGAGTCCCCATACCTTCCGCCATTCCTTCGCCACGCACCTGATCGAGGGCGGCGCCGATCTGCGTGCCGTGCAGGAAATGCTGGGCCATGAGTCCATCACTACCACCGAGATCTATACCCACCTCGACAGGGATTACCTGAAGCAGGTGATCAAGGATTATCACCCGAGAAGCTGATTTAAGTTTAGGAGTTTGGGATTTTGGGAGAGTAGGAGGTATAGCCTGTAGGGACAGGATGCGACCTGTCCGGATCCTGCACTGGATTCATATACCAGACATCAACACTTGACTGGTGGTACTCTTAGAAAATGTGAAATTTACAGTGCCATGCCATTTGTAGAAGGCATCCTGGCAATCCCGTTATACCAATCGTTTTTCCAGAAGTCAATAAGCAACACAATTTCAAAATACCCGCATGCGATCTACTTTCATCCGAATATTCACCACTGCCCTGCTTTCTTTAGCTATACCTTTTCTCACCACCGCTCAGTCCGTGGATGACATTACACCGCGACCTGTGGAGGTGATCAAGGAGGCCAGAGGGCATGTAACCATCGACGGAAAAGCCCACATCGTGTTTGACAAGCAGTTCGGAGCGCAAGCTGATTTTCTGAAAGAAATGCTGTCCGCTCAAACCGGACTGAACCTGTCTGCATACCCAAACACACCTGATAAGCCCAAGGCCAGTCATCACATCCGATTGGTTTTCGACAACAAGACCATCGACAAAGCCGAAATGTATACCTTGACGGTGTCAGGTAAGGACGTGACCATACGCGCCAAGGACACAGGCGGTATGGTATATGGCATTCAGACATTGCTGCAACTGTTCCCGCTGAAGCAGGTAAAGGAAGTGAAGATCCCGGATGTGCATATCAAAGACTATCCTCGCTTTGCTTACCGCGGCATGCACCTGGACGTGGTGCGGCACATGTTCCCCGTGGAGTTCATCAAGAAGTACATCGACTACCTGGCTTTCCATAAGTTCAACACCTTTCACTGGCACCTGACCGACGATCAGGGCTGGCGCATCGAGATCGAGTCTTACCCGAAACTGAACACGATCAGCTCTTGGCGAAAGGAAACCCTGATCGGGCACTTCAAAGACGAACCGGCCAGGTATGACGGCACCCGTTACGGCGGCTATTATACCAAAGACGAAATACTGGAAGTAATTAACTATGCTTCGGTGCGCGGCATCAACATTATACCTGAAATCGATATACCTGGCCACAGCCGCGCTACCATTGCGGCTTACCCCGAACTGAGCACCCGCCCTGACACTACCTGGAATGTAGCTACTACCTGGGGCATGTATAACCGCCAGAACAATGTGTTGCAGCCGAATCCGGCAACGTTCCAATTTCTGGAGACGGTGTTTCAGGAAGTAGCCGACCTGTTCCCATATGAATACTTCCATCTGGGCGGCGACGAGACCAGTAAAAAATGGTGGAAAGCTGATCCGGTTTCGCAGCAATTCATCAAAGACCACAACCTGAAAGACGAGAAAGGACTGCAGACTTATTTTGTAGAGCAGGTGGCAGGTTATCTGGCTGCCAAAGGCAAGAAAGTGATCGGGTGGCACGAGATTCTGGAAGGTGACCTGAGCACATCGACACTGATCATGAACTGGGGAGGAGAGAAAGAGGGGATAACTGCCGCTACCCGTGGCCACCAGGTGATCATGGCGCCAGGCAAGCCCCTGTACTTCGACCACTACCAGTCCAAAGACCCTAACGACAGCTTGGCCATACACGGCTACAACCCGCTCGATGCTGTGTATAATTTTGAACCTATACCTGCGGCATTGCGCGAGCGCAAACTGGACCACTATATTATCGGGCGCAGGCCAACTTATGGACGGAGTACATCGGCAGCGAAGCCAAAGTAGAGTACATGGTTTTCCCGCGCATGACCGCCTTGAGCGAGGTGCTGTGGTCACCAGCCGAAAAGAAGAACTTCACTGATTTTAAACGCCGACTTAACACGGCCATCATTCCGCGCTATACCTTCTGGAAGGCCAAATACTTCCCCAACTTTGAGCAGTGGACGGCGGATAAATAATTTTTCAGCTTTCTGTTTCTAAGAGGCAGACCTCACAGATGTCAGAAACACTGTGAGGTCTGCCTCTTAGTATTTATCTTTGCGGGCAGCTAACCAAACCCAAAAACCGCTGCCGTGTATAAGAGCCTCCTTCGTCCGCTACTTTTCAAATTAGATCCCGAGAAAGTTCACTACCTTACTACCGATGCCTTACGCACGGCATTTGGCCTTCCTTTTACTAAAAGCATCAGCCGCAGCATGTTCCGGGTGGAGGACAAGCGACTGGAGCGGGAACTCTTCGGATTGAAATTCCCCAATCCGGTTGGATTAGCCGCTGGCTTTGATAAAGATGCTAAGTTAGTGGATGAGCTTGGGGAGCTTGGATTTGGCTTCATTGAGATCGGGACACTCACCCCAAAACCACAGGAGGGTAACCCGAAGCCGCGCCTTTTCCGTCTTCCGGAAGATCAGGCCATCATCAACCGCATGGGCTTTAACAACGAAGGCGTGGAAGCAGCCGTGGAGCGATTACGAAAGCGCAAAAGCAACATCATTGTGGGTGGCAACATCGGCAAAAACAAAATAACACCAAACGAGGAGGCGCTCAACGACTACCTGTACTGTTTCAAAGCACTTTATGATGTCGTCGATTATTTTGTCGTAAACGTAAGCTCTCCCAACACCCCCGACCTGCGTGCCTTGCAGGAAAAAGAGCCGCTGCAGCAACTGCTGATGGCCCTGCAAGAGCTAAACAATTCCATGCCAAAGGCCAAACCCCTGCTTTTGAAGATTGCCCCAGACCTGAACGAGGCTCAGTTAAATGATATAATCGAGATTGCCGTGGCTGCCAAGCTGAGTGGTATTATTGCCACCAACACCACCATCAGCCGCGAAGACTTGCACACCCCTGGAAGCCGCGTAACCGATATCGGAGCAGGAGGCCTCAGTGGCAAACCGCTTACAAAACATGCTACCGAGATCATTCGTTACCTGCGTCAACACTTGCCTGCGGAAATCAAAATTATCGGCGTGGGCGGTATTATGACGGCAGAGGATGCTGTGGAGAAGTTAGAGGCCGGTGCTGACCTGGTGCAGCTATATACCGGTTTTATTTATGAAGGACCGGCGCTGGTTGCTAATATTAATAAGAGGTTGTTGAAATAAATCGTCCTACCGAGGGAGTAGAGGAGCCTTTGCTGGTGTAGCAGTGGCTGTAGGTATAGCAAATTGGATTGTTTTATAGCTTCGCCTGTGCGGCGGGCACTTACTTTTTTCCTTGATGAAAAATCGAGGGGCCCTACTCCCAGTAAGCAAAAAAATCAAGACGATTTTGAACTCGCTGACCACTCAAACAAAAAATCGTCATTGGTGCACCTGGCTCAGGTGAGCCTGTTTCATAGCTTAAGTGGTAAGTTACCTTTTCAATGCGTGCCAGTGGACTGTAAGAGGTGTAACAAAGCTTATACCTGTGGAGGGGCAGTGGCAGAAAGCTCCCACACCTTTGCCAAGGAGGAACTAGAGGTGATTTGCCCCGACACCTGTGAAAATCCTGTTTATCCTTAAATCCTGTGAATCCTTGGGGGTAGGGGCCCTATGTGAAGATTCAGACAGTTGAGAAAGTCGAAGCCAAGTCTATTTCAATTTTTTAGCACATTTCCTGAAAAGCCTTCGGATTTGCTGAGCGGCGTGTGCCGAAAAAATGTAAATTTGAAATCTTAATTAGTCGAAGGGTATGGCAAAGAACACTTACAGAAACGATGCAGTGAGCACGGGAAGGGCGAGGAATGAGGTGCGTGGACGTAATGAACCACGCGGCAGCGCCTCTACCAGTGAAAAGCCCAAGCAGAAGAAAGCTAAAAAACCATTTTTTAAGATGCCGTCTTTCAGGCTGAACCTGAAAGCGCCCGCCTTTTTGTCTGATCGCCGCTTCAAGCTGTTCATTGGCTTCTCATTACTGCTGATCTCCTTTTTTATGACCATCGCGTTTGTGTCTTACCTGTTCACAGGGGCCGCCGACCAGAGTGTGGTGCAGTCTGTACAAGGCACGGGGCTGAAAGAGTCAGGGCAGGAGGCTGAGAACTGGCTGGGTCTGTTCGGTGCCTGGGTTTCCCACTATTTTATTTATGACTTATTAGGTATAGGAGCCTTTTTCCTGATACCGATCGCCTTCTTCGCTGGCAGCCGCATTGTGTTCCGCTGGAAAACTGTTTCTATGTCGTACGTGTTCGGGCTGTGTACATTCAGTATGCTATGGCTGAGCCTGACTTTGGGGTATATCGTGCTCACAACGGGTACGGTAAGTGAATACGGCTTCATGGGCGGAGGTATAGGTATAGAAACGGCCATTTGGCTAAGCAGCCTGATTGGTTGGGGTAGTGGTTTGCTGCTCGGCTTCCTGCTATTGATTTTCCTGGTATTCTTCTTTAACATCACGAGCATCAGCTGGAGCAAACCAGCAACTGAGGACGAAGAGGGTGAAGTGGCGATTGACAGAGGAAGTACTTCGTCGCTGCGCGATGTGGTGCACGGTTCTGCCCGTAACATCAACCACAACGCCGACCCGACTGCTTCTTTGGATGCCGAGGAAGAAGAGGAGATTGAATTCGATGAAGATGAGGAAGAAGCGATCAACCGTGCCTTGGAGATGGAGCTGAGTTCGCTCAAGCCAGAGCCCCCAAAGCCTGCTGCACCTGCACCAACGCCTACGCTGGAGCTCGATATTGAAACTGAATTTGAAGAAGAATTAGCAGAGGCTGAGTTTGATACGGCCGAGGGTGAAGAAGATGACCTAGATCTGCAAATCGAAAAGACACCGGAAGAAGAAGCAGCCGACGTGCTGGCCACCGAAAACTACGACCCGACACTGGATCTGGCCCGCTACCAGTACCCGACTGTCGACCTGCTCAATGACTATGGCAGCAGCAAGATTCAGGTAACCAAGGAGGAACTTGAAGCTAACAAAGACAAGATCGTGGCCACACTTGGCCACTATAATATAGGTATAGCCAGCATCAAAGCGACCATCGGCCCGACGGTGACACTTTATGAAATCGTGCCGGATGCCGGGGTGCGTATCTCTAAGATCAAGAACCTGGAAGATGATATCGCCCTGAGCTTAGCGGCTTTGGGTATACGAATTATCGCGCCTATACCTGGCAAAGGTACCATCGGTATAGAGGTGCCGAATACGAAGAAGGAGATGGTGTCGATCAAGTCGATTCTGTCGACGGAGAAGTTTATGAAGAGCGAGATGGACCTGCCAATCGCCTTTGGTAAGACCATTACCAACGAAGTGTTCATCACCGACCTGGCCAAAATGCCGCACTTGCTGATGGCAGGTGCTACTGGTCAGGGTAAGTCAGTTGGTCTGAACGCTATTCTGACCTCGCTCCTGTACAAGCGCCACCCTTCGCAGCTCAAGTTCGTGCTGGTCGATCCGAAAAAGGTGGAACTCTCGCTGTTCAATAAGATAGAGCGTCACTTCCTGGCCAAGCTGCCGGACACAGAGGAGGCGATCATCACCGACACCAAAAAGGTGGTGAACACGCTCAACTCGCTCTGTATGGAGATGGACATGCGCTATGACTTGCTGAAAGATGCTGGCTGCCGTAACCTGAAAGAGTATAACAAGAAGTTTGTGGAGCGTAAGCTAAACCCGAAAAAGGGACACAAGTTTATGCCCTATATTGTGCTGGTAATAGACGAGTTGGCAGACTTGATGATGACAGCCGGCAAAGAGGTGGAAACGCCAATTGCCCGTCTGGCGCAGCTGGCCCGAGCCATTGGTATACACCTGGTAGTAGCCACACAGCGACCGTCGGTGAACGTTATCACGGGTATCATCAAAGCAAACTTCCCGGCGCGTATCTCTTTTAAAGTAACCTCCAAAATCGACTCCCGCACCATTCTGGATGCAGGTGGCGCTGACCAATTGATCGGTCAGGGTGACATGCTCTTCTCGATTGGTTCAGATATGATTCGTATTCAGTGCGCCTTTGTAGACACGCCGGAAGTGGATCGTATTTGCGACTTCATTGGCGAGCAACAGGGGTATAACGATGCCTACCTGTTGCCGGAGTTTGTGGGTGACGAGAGCAGCTCCGAAAAAGCAGACTTCGACTCAAGCTCCAAGGATCCAATGTTTGAGGAAGCCGCCCGCATTATCGTACAGCACCAGCAGGGCAGCACTTCGCTTTTACAGCGTCGCCTTAAGTTGGGTTATAACCGTGCCGGCCGCCTGATCGATCAGTTAGAGGCTGCAGGTATAGTGGGGCCCTTTGAAGGAAGTAAGGCCCGTGAAGTTTTAATTCCGGACGAGTACAGTTTGGAACAGTTATTGAATACGCTGTAGGAAAGAATAAAACACGACACTCAAATAACATCATGAAAAGAGTATTATCCCTTTTGCTGGCAGTATTTATGTTTGTGAACCTGGCGAATGCGCAGCAGGACCCGAAGGCAGGCAAGATACTGGACCAGATGAGCCAGAAGTACAGAAGTATGAAAGCTTTCAAAGCTACTTTTGCACAGACACTGGAGAACCCTTCTGCCAAGGTAAAAGAAACGATGGAAGGAGATATTTTGGTAAGCGGTCCGAAATACAGACTAGCCGTGAGCGGACAGGAGATTATCAGCGATGGTAAACTGATGTGGACTTACCTGAAAGAGGTAAACGAAGTGACCATCACAGAAACCGACGCGGAAGCAGAGGCCATGGCGCCGAGCAAGATTTTCGACATGTATAAGAAAGGCTACAAGTATGCCTATGCTGGTACCGAAAAGCAGGGTGCTGACACTTATGACGTGATTGAGCTGGCTCCTGAGGACCGTAGCAATCCGATCTTTAAGGTGCGCCTGCACATCAACCAGAAAGACAAGTCGCTGAAGAGCTGGCAGATGTTCCGTAATAACGGCAATCGCTATACCTATACCATCAAAAACTTCCAGGCAAACCCTGAGCTGGCTTCTGACGCCTTCAGCTTTAACAAGGCCAAATACAAAGGCGTGCAGGTGGTAGACTTACGATAACCCAACCGATTTATGATAAAAGAAAAGAGTTGCTCTATTAGGGCAGCTCTTTTTTTGTATCATAAATTTAAAAGTCCCCGACGTCTATCGTTGCAACAATAAACCCCACTTGAGGAGTGGAACGGAATTTCAAGGTATAGATGCCTGCCTCTGTCGGTCGGAAGGTATAGGGAGCCATACGGATCGGCAGATCATCGGTGCAAACCTTCCCTTGATACTTCGCCACCACCCTTATGACCGTCTCCTTGCCAGAAGAGCTGACATTAAACGAGCCGAACTGACCACAACCTCCGCTAACCTGAAAGTGAACATCCACTGTCACGGTTTCACCTACTTGTGCAGTTGCAGGGGCTTCTACGCGAACAATGGGAGCAGGGCGCTCTTGTGCCGGAGGTTCGGAATCTTCTTTGGAGCATCCGGTGGCAATCAGAAGAATAAAGGCGAGGGTGCACAGGTGTCGTATCATAGTTTTTTGGTTTAAGGTGCTACTTACTATTTCGATTCCTTTTGTGCGGATAAGGTTGCAAGACCTAACAGATCTAGCGTAACAGTATCAATTAGTGGCCTGTGCAGGTATAAAAAATTTGTAGCTGCCCTTAAATAAACTAGCTTTGCTATACCTGAACTTTAGCTCCTATACCTATCATGACCAGAGAAAAGCTGTTTGAGCAGATCCTCCAGAAAAAATCATACCTGTGCATTGGTCTCGACACCGATCCCAAACGTTTGCCCGAGCACCTGCTCGACCACGAAGACCCGGTATTTGAGTTTAACCGCCAGATCGTGGAAGCCACTGCTGACCTGTGTGTAGCCTATAAGCCGAATATCGCCTTTTATGAAGCGCAGGGTCCGAAGGGTTGGGTAAGCCTGGAGAAAACGCTGGAAGTGATACCGGAAGAGATCTTCACGATAGCGGACGCCAAGCGTGGCGACATTGGCAATACCTCGGAGCTTTACGCCAGGGCCTTTTTTGAGACGATGAACTTCAATGCTGTGACCGTGGCACCTTACATGGGCTCCGATTCTGTGAAGCCATTTCTGGTGCAGCCGGGCCGCTGGGTGATTTTGCTGGCGCTCACATCTAACCCGGGCAGTAAGGATTTTCAGATGCTCAAATTGTCGGATGGTAACGAAGAGTACCTCTTTGAGCAGGTCCTGCGTGAAAGTGCCAACTGGGCCAGCGTAGGACAAATGATGTACGTCGTGGGTGCCACGCAAGGCGAGTATATTGAACGGGTGCGTGCCATCGTACCAAATCACTTTTTGCTGGTGCCGGGAGTTGGCGCACAAGGCGGTAGCCTCGAAGAAATCTCCCGACTTGGCATGAACCAGCAGTGCGGCCTTTTGGTAAACTCGTCCCGCGCCATCATCTACGCTTCCTCCGGTCGCGATTTTGCTGACCGTGCCCGAGAAGCAGCTTTGGAAGTGCAGAAGGAGATGGAGCAGTACTTAGATCAGTATGTAACGCATTTGTAGAGATACAGAATTAAGTTCTTTTGAAATAACATAAACGCCATACCAAAGCTAAGCATCCAGGTATGGCGTTTATGTTTTATATTGTGGTAGGTATAGATAAGAAGACAATAGCATGAGCAATCAGTTTTCAGAGATCATCAGTACGGTAGAAGATTTACAGGCTTTGCTGGGTACACCGAGCGATTTGGTCAACAACAAGTCGATAGACTACTTAGATTCACATTGCCGTGACTTTATATCGAAGGCATCTATGCTGTTTGTAAGTACAAGTGACGCAGCAGGTAACTGCGATGTGTCTCCTAGGGGTGATGCGGCTGGCTTTGTGCTGGCCTTGGACGAGAAGCGACTGGTTATACCTGAGCGGCCCGGCAACAAACGATGCGACACGCTTCGGAATATTCTGGAGAACCCAAAGGTTGGCCTGATCTTCATTATTCCGGGTCTGGAAGAAACGCTTCGTGTAAATGGCAAGGCTTGTATCATTAAAGACGAAATCATCCTGACGCAACTTGCGGCGCAAGGCAAAGTGCCCGTTGTAGGTATAGGGGTGGAGGTAGAGGAATGCTACATCCATTGCGCAAAAGCATTTAAGCGGTCAAGTCTTTGGCAGCCCGAGCAGTGGCCTGCGCAGGAAACCCTGCCCCGTCCTGCCGCTATCCTGGCAGATCATATTAAAAAGCCTGACTATAGCGAAGAGCACATCAAAACGGTACTTAAAGAAAGCTACGAGAAGCGCCTGTACTAGACCTTACATCCAGGCTGCTGTTACAAGATAGCAATCCATGTCTTTCTGAGCTGTATCTTTAAATGCTTCAGGTATAGCTACTAATAAAAAAGGCCCCATCACAGGGGCCTTTTGTTATTTTGCTACGGTGCGTTCTATCTCCCGCAAGTTCTCCATTTTCTTATTTCTTAGGAAGCCATTGATGTCTTCGAAGTGCTCACGCACACGCTTGTTGCCAAACTCAAATACTTTATCTGCCAATCCGTCGAGGAAGTCACGGTCGTGCGATACCAGAATGATGGTACCTTCGAAAGCCTTGAGCGCGTCTTTCAGAATGTCTTTGGTCTTGATGTCGAGGTGGTTGGTCGGTTCGTCAAGGATGAGCAGATTTACCGGCTGTAACAACAGCTTGATCATTGCTAATCGCGTTTTCTCGCCACCTGACAGCACTTTCACCTTCTTCTCGATGGTGTCGCCGCTGAACATGAAGGCACCCAAGAGGTCCTTCACACGGGTACGGGCATCGCTACGGCAATCTCGTCGATGGTTTGGAAAATGGTCAGTTCGCCATCGAGCAGGGCAGCCTGATTTTGGGCAAAGTAACCGATCATGCAGTTATGACCTAGTTGCATCTTGCCTTCAAAATCGATCTCACCCATAATGGCTTTCACCATCGTCGACTTACCCTCACCGTTCTTGCCCACAAATGCCACTTTCTCACCACGGTTGATGGTCATGGAAGCGTCTTTGAATACGGTATGGTCACCGTACTTTTTGGTCAGTTCCTCCACAATAACAGGGTAATTTCCAGAGCGCGGTGCCGGCGGGAATTTAACATTCAAAGCAGAGGTGTCCACTTCGTCTACTTCCACAATCTCCATCTTCTCGAGCATCTTCACGCGCGACTGTACCTGCAGTGTCTTAGAATAAGTACCCTTGAAGCGATCAATGAAAGTTTGGATATCGGCAATCTCTTTCTGCTGGTCGTCGAATTGCTTCTGTTGTTGCTCGCGGCGCTCTTTGCGCAGTTGTAGGTATTGGCTGTAGGTAACTTTATAATCGTAGATGCGGCCCATCGTCACTTCGATGGTGCGGTTGGTGATGTTGTCCACGAAGGTCTTGTCGTGTGAGATCACGATTACAGCCTTGGCATTGTTTACCAGGAAATCCTCGAGCCACTGGATGGACTCAATGTCGAGGTGGTTGGTCGGTTCGTCCAGCAGGATCAGGTCTGGCTTTTGAAGCAGGATCTTGGCCAGCTCGATACGCATGCGCCAGCCGCCGCTGAACTCGTTGGTAGAACGCGTGAAGTCTTCGCGGGAGAAGCCCAAGCCTTTTAGTGTTTGCTCTACCTCGCGTCGAAGTTAATCTCCTCGATGGAATAGTACTTTTCACCTAGCTCCGATACCTGCTCGATGATCTTGTAATACTCATCGGAGTCGTAGTCGGTGCGGGTTTCCAGTTGTGCGTTGAGCTCGTCCATCTGCTTTTTCATGTCGAGCACTTTGGCGAATGCCTTAGACGCTTCTTCGAACACGGTACAGTTGTCATCGGTGAGCAGGTGCTGCGGCAAGTAGGCGATTACGGCATCCTTCGGCGCCGACACCTTGCCACGGGTGGGCTTGCTGGCGCCCGCTATAATTTTGAGCAGCGTAGATTTGCCTGCACCGTTTTTTCCCATCAGGGCGATGCGGTCGTTTTCGTTGATGTTGAAAGAAACATTGCTGAAAAGGGCCGCACCATTGAACTCCACGCTCACCGCGTCAACTGAAATCATAATCGTTTAATTTTAAGGGGGCAAAGATAGGAAAGTTTAGGAGTTAACTCCCAAACTCTTCACTCGTAAACTATTCCCAACTCACAACCAAGACACATGAAAGAAGAGTTCCTGCACTACATCTGGCAACATCAGTATTTCGGAAAAACGGATTTATACACGGTGGAGGGGGAGCCAGTGCAGGTGCTGCGGGTGGGAATGTACAACACGGATGCAGGGCCGGATTTCAAAGAGGCCATCATTAGAGTAGGAGAGGTGGAGTGGTC